>JAYKHU010000096.1:0-14213 GCA_035285105.1 Synechocystis sp. | reverse complement strand
ATTTCCTGCTGGATGGCGATCGGGGGGACAGGAACCTGAATAGTCTTTAAAGTTCCTACAGAAACGAAATTAAATGAGGTTTTACCTGACAACCTCAATAATTCATCTTTAAATCTGCTTGAAACTAAGAAAAGAAATTTTGGCAACAATCGATCAGAGAACTCATCATTAATAACTAAACCATTAAATTGCTGATTAGTTGTTAACTCAATTTCGGCAAAAGCATATTCGCCAACAGAGGCAGTACAACATAGTAAAACCGATTCTTTTGGAAGTAATTTAAGGCTTGTTTCGTTTAAAGCTTCTTGAGTAACAAACTTTTCAGTCTTTTTAATAATGCGTCCCGTCTTCCGTATATCATCAATTGTAAACCAGGGAATAGTTCCATTTTCCCAGTAGCGGGCTTCTTTTTTAGAAGGCGTTGAGCCATTTAGAATATTGCATATCTCTGAGAGTGGATGCGAGATATAGACTTTGCTATTACTAATCCCTTCCCGATACCTTTCCCCACTAAAATTAAAATCCCCATTCGCCGCAATCTTCTCCTTCGGCACAACCAAAACCCGATCATCATTCGTAATTCCTAATTCGTAATTCTCCCCCTCCCCATTCGTAATTGCCAACTCGTAATTCCTAATTCCCCTCAACACCTTCGGCAAATCATTCTGCCCAATTTCCCGCCGTTGTGCGCCCAACCCAAAGCCATCATTTTCTACCTTAAAAAAAGCAATGGTATTAGACCTTTTCGCCAAAACCTTATCTAAAATTAGAATTGAAGTCTTCACCCCAGAATAGGGATTAAACACCCCCGCAGGCAACGAAATCACCGCCACCAAACTATCTTTTAACAAGACTTCCCTGAGTTTTTTATAAGCCGTTTGACTCTGGAAAATAATCCCCTCCGGCACAATAATTCCTGCGCGACCCGTCGGCGTCAGATGTTCCGCAATATAATCCACAAACAACACCTCACTCCGTTTCGCCTTAATCGAAAAACGCTTATGGGGCTTAATTCCCCCCTTGGGAGACATAAATGGCGGATTAGCCAAAATCAAATCCGCAAACTCATTCCAACGATCCTCCGACGTTAACGTATCGTATTCCGCAATAGACGGATTCGCAAAACCATGGAGATAGAGATTAACCAACGACAACCGCACCATATCAGGGGAAATATCATAACCCTTAAAACTTTGCGCCAGTTTTCCCTTCTCATCCGGCGTTAAAGTACTAACATTATTTGCATCCTGATTATCCCGTAAAATATACTTATAGGCAGAAATCAAAAACCCCGCCGTACCACAGGCCGGATCAAGAATCACCTCCCCCTTTTGGGGGCGCATAATCTCCACCATAAAATCAATAATATGGCGCGGAGTACGGAATTGACCCGCATCTCCCTGGGAACCCAAAACCGATAACAAATACTCAAACGCATCCCCTAACCGTTCCGAATGATCATAACTAAACTCATCGATTACCTTCAGGAAACTTTTCAGCGTTTCAGGGTCACGGTAGGGCAAATACGCATTTTTAAAAATATCCCGAAACAAAACAGGAATCCCTGGATTTTGTGGCATCGTGCTGATCCCTTGACCGTAGAGATCAATTAAATCAAAACCACTCACCCCCGGACTCATTAACCGCGCCCAACCATATTGGGCAAACTCCCCCGTAAAAAATTGGCGATCGCCTCCCAACTCCGCCGCCTCCGCGTCCATATCATCCATAAACTTATAGATCAGGGCGATGGTGATCTGCTCCACCTGGGATTTCGGATCGGGAACCTTACCCACCAAAATATCACGGGCGGTATCAATACGGCGTTTGGTATCAGTATCTAACATTTGAATTACGAATTGGGAATTGAGAATTACGAATTATGAGTTAGAAATTACGAATTGGGGATTATGAGACGGTTAAAGTCGCCTACGGAAATGATAATGGTGTCTAGGATTTTTTGAGCCTCTGTAAAATCTTTATCTCCTGTAATTAGGAAATTAGCTGAGCCGGCGATCGCACAGGCCAGAAATTTAGCATCCTTTTGATCACGGGGAAAATCAATATTTACATCTATATTAATAGACGTAGTTCGTAAATCAAAAAGCATTAGCCACTTTTCAATAATGTCTGATGGTAATTTGAATTTTGGACGATGAATCACATTTTTATATTCTGCTAAAATCTCCGATGAAACTAGCCACTGAAAATCATCTCGTTCAGCAATAAACAATATTACTTTCTCAGGGGTACGATCTTTAAGAATTGCAGATATAATTATATTCGTATCAATGACAACTTTCATAGACCTTGACGATAAGCCTCGATTTCTGCTTGAATTTCATCCTCAGAAATAGCCTGGGCTTGGGGTAACGCTTGGGTCTCTTTAAATAATTTTCGCAAGTCAAAGGGTAAAGGTGATTTATTGGGGCTTGCTTTCAGAATAATCACCCTCACTTCTTGCCCCTCAAATTGAGTTTTAATAGCATCAGGCATTTGAATTTTGCCATTAGCAACAACTGTTTTAAACTCTTCAGCAATCATAAAATCTCCCCCTATCAAATAATACCATAAACTATGCTCATAACTCGTAATTCATAACTCGTAATTTACAACTCATAACTCGTAATTCATAATTCCCAATTCGTAATTCATAATTCTAAGCCGTAAACCTCTCTAAAGTAACACATTTTTTAACATAACTTGGGATTAAACTACGATATTTTTCTGGGACTGCCTTTAAATCACGAGTCGAAAAAAACGCATTGGTTGCTAATTCAGTGTAATTTTTTGTCTCAATAATTCGACGCACATCACCATTGATTACATAAGCCTTAAAATAATTCTTAATCGCAGGAATTGCCTCTGTTTCTTCCGGTTGATAATCCGCCACAAACTTAGAAAATTCCTCCTCTAGTAACTCATCCTTTGACTTGAAATAAGGAATCAGACCAAAGATTTTCTCTAAAATTTCCCGTAACTCTAAACGGCGATCGACTGAAGCGGCTTTTCGCAGTTTATCTAATGAATAAAACTCGTTCGGATCAGTAAAAAATTTCTGATTCACATAATCAAGCACCTCTTGCCACTGACCAAACTCCACCGCCCGCACAATCACCGCGTCTGCGCGGATCGTTTGCTCAAACTTTTCATAAAAAAGGCGATCAATTTTCATCCCTTCAACGCCGATCACTTCTTCTTTAATACTTTCTAAAATATCTTCTTCAAGGTGTTCATAAGTAGCAATTTCTCCTACTTGATAATCTCCCGCATTGTCAGAAACATTCTTTCTAACTTGAGGCAATTTAATCGCCTGATCATAATTAAATTCCTCCTCAAAATATTCACAATTAGCAAAAAAATCGAACAACTTAAACGTGGTTTTCTCCGGTTGCCTAACCCCTTCCCGAATTTCTGGATCGAAAAGTTGATTTAAAAAATTATGCTTGCGTGTGCCTCGTCCCTTGATTTGAATAAAATCCGTTGGAGAAAAAATAGGTCTGAATAACCCCAAATTTAACAAATCTGGGCAATCATAACCCGTTGTCATCATTCCCACCGTCACACAAACCCGCGCTTTGCTGGTTTTATAGGTGGGCAAAAAGTTAGCAGAACCAAGCAAGTTATTGTTAGCAAAATTAATCGTAAATTGTTGGGCATCAGGAATTTGGGAAGTAACCTGTACAGCAAAATCCGATTGATACTTGCCAGGAAACATTCTATCTGCTATCTCATTCAATATTTGCACTAATTCAATTGCATGGGGCTGACTAACCGCAAAAATGATCGACTTGCCAATTTCTCTACTAATCGGATCCCGGAGGGCATTTTCTAAAAACGTTTTACAAAAAAGCTGATTAGTTTTAGGAGAGAAAAAGCGTTTCTGAAATTGACGTAATTTAAAAGACTCCTCTGTATTATTACCGTCTTCATCTTTGCATTCCACAATAAAGCCCTCTTGGGATAAAAGCTTCGTTGTTACCTCCGTTCGCGCATCGATCACCGTCGGGTTGATTAAATAACCATCCCGAACCCCATCAAGTAACGAATAAAAAAAAGTTGGTTGACCATCATCACAGCCAAATGTGTGGTAGGTATCCAAGAGTAAACGCCGCTCAAACTCAAGGGGATCTTTGCCTTTTGACTTATCCTTATCAAAACTTTTTAGATAATCGCGGGGCGTAGCCGTTAACCCTAATTTATAACCAATAAAATAGTCAAAAACAGCGCGGGCATTTCCCCCAATGGAACGATGGGCTTCATCGGAAATGACTAAATCAAAGTCAGTCGGTGAAAATTTTTGTTGATATTTATTATTGATCAGTAATGATTGCACTGTAGTTACAACAATCAAGGCATTTCGCCAATCATCGCGCTTTTCTTTATAAATGACGGTTTTAAAATCATTTTTTAAATATTGAGTAAATGCTTTCGCCGCCTGGTCTTCCAATTCTAAACGATCCACCAAAAACAAAACCCTTTGAGCATTTTCAGTTCTTAAAAACAGTTTAATCACAGCCGCCGAAGTCAAGGTTTTTCCGGTTCCCGTTGCCATCTCGAATAAAAAACGGTGCTTACCTTGCTTAATGGCCTCTTGTAAACTCAGTAACGCTTGTATTTGATAAGCCCTTAAAAAACGCAAGTTATTCCTGTTAATAAACCCGATTCGTTCCGATTCATTTTTCCAAGCCGCTTCTGCTTGATAATTTGGAAATTGGGTCAAAGCCACATAATCACTACGAATCACCTCTGCTATCAGGCGATCGCTGTCAGGCTTTACTTTTTGATGGCCCATCACTGAGCTAGGGCTAGGAAACGCTGTGATAATTTCAGGGTTTCCCCGTTGTAAATCCCAAAAGTAATGTGTTTCACCGTTGGACAGAATTACAAAGCGGCATTTTTGAGACTTCGCATAATTTCTTGCTTGTTCCTTACCAATCAAAGGATGTTTTTCTTTAGCCTTGGCTTCAAGCACAATAAACGGAAAGCCCTTTTCATTCAGTAATAAATAATCGACAAAGCCCTTACTGATTTTCTCAAAATTTTCCCCAAACCTATCGAGATCAGTCGATGTAATCTCAACCGTCGGCTCAATCCGTATATTGGCAGGCTTATTTCCTTCAGCAAAAAAACGCCACCCCGCTTCCTCAAGCAGTTTATTAATTTTAATGCGGGCTGTAGCTTCCTTATCAGACATTGCAACAGGGACAGATAAAAAGGAACGAAAAAGAGGGGCTTAATGAAGTGAGCTTGCCGTCATTTTCCCCGAATCTTAACCCAAAAAGCCAGAGTAGTAATAAAATCTTAATAATTTTTCATACGACTTTCCCCAAAAAAACGGCGATCGCCGGGGAATTAAAAATAGTTGTCAGAATCGCCACAAATTCTGCCTCCCCCTCTGGGTACAATGCCAACAAACTGCCCAAGCTTAGACACCTTTGCCACCATGCTTAGCCGCGTTGCCGACTCCGTTTACTGGTTAAACCGTTACATTGAACGGGCCGAAAATATTGCCCGCTTCATTGACGTCAATCTTTACCTGATGCTGGATTTACCCTATGGTGCCCGGCAACAATGGGAACCGCTGGTGATTACGACGGGGGATATGCCTTTTTTTCAACAGCATTACGGTGAAGCCAGCAAAGAAAACGTGATTCAGTTTTTAACCTTCGACCAGGGCTATTCCAATTCCATTTTGGCCTGTCTGAATATGGCGCGGGAAAATGCCCGATCCATCCGCGAAATTATTTCTTCGGAAATGTGGGAAGAGGTCAATCGCTTTTACCTCATGGTTAAGGATGCCGCCGATCGCCGTCCGGCCAATATTGCCGACTTTTTTGCCCAGGTTAAATTATCCAGTCATCGCTTTTCGGGGATTATGGACGCCACCATGACCCACAATGAAGGTTGGCATTTCGGGCAGATGGGACGGTTGCAGGAACGGGCCGATAAAACCGCCCGCATTTTAGATGTCAAATATTACTATCTTCTCCCGTCGGTGCAATGGGTGGGCACACCGTTGGATCAGGTGGAATGGATCGCCCTGCTCAAATCCGCCAGCGCCTATGAAATGTACCGCAAAAGCCAGCGCCGCATTACCCCGGCTAACGTGGCTGACTTTTTGATCCTCAATCAACACTTTCCTCGGTCAGTCTACTTTTGTTTATTACAGGTTCAGCGCTCCCTCCATGCCGTCACCGGAACCCCCCCCGGTTGTTGGCATAATCAGGCCGAACGGGCGATCGGTAAACTCTGTGGCGATCTGAGCTATATGACCATTGACGATATCATTGCTGCGGGTTTGCATGAATTTTTAGACACCATCCAAGGACGCATTAACGACATGGGGGTTAAAATGGCCCAGACCTTTTTTGTCAATGAACCCATCCTGACCCCGGTGCAATCCCAAAAACAAACCCAGTCCGTGGCTTAATTCCCCCCTACCTGCCAACTTTTGAGTAACCAACCGATTACCAGTCCCAAGCCCCCAAACCGGACAATTTGCCAAAAGATGTCCCCCATTAAGCCTTGACGGAGACCGTCCCAAAAGATTTTTTGCAGTTGTTTATCCGTCAGTAATTCGCTTTCGAGTTGCAAGGACAATTCGGTGAGCTGCTCGGTGAGTTGCTGCAATTCTTGCTCCAACGCAGGACGTTGCTCCGTCTGCCATTGTGCTTCTAGATCGGCGCGATGTTCATCCAGCTGTTGCTGTTTGGCTCGATGGGATTGCACTTCGTCATAACGGGTTTGCAGGGCTCGCAAAGATTGGGTGAGTGCAGCTAGAGATAGGGCAAAATCGCTCTCGCTATCTCCGGTCGGTTCCATCACAGGTTCTTCCATAGGGGGGACGAGGGGCGATTGGTTAAGCAAAAATTGTGGTTACGCACACACCGTGGCGATCGCCGTGCGGTGGCGGGGACTGTTGGGATGAATGGCAACCTGATCAAATCCCTCCGCTAGTAGTTCCGCTTCTAGATCCAAGGCAAAATACTGATCCATAAAGGGTTCCGTACTTTTTAACAGGGTCATCACGTAGGGGGGCATGGTCAGATAGGCTTGGGAGCGGGGATTCATATCCATCAGGGTAAAAGATCCGCCGGTTTTAACCAAGCGTCGGGCTTCGCGGAAAATGCGGCGGGTGGCATCCTGGGGCATTTCATGAAACAACAAAAAGGCAGACACTAAATCAAAGCTTTGATCCGTTAATCCGGTTGCCTCGGGGAGGGCGTGGATCCAGTCAATGTCCTGGTGTTGCTGTTGGCCGTTGTAGGTGGCGAGGGTGACGTAATGGGGGGAAAAATCTAAGCCGGTTAGTTGGGCATTGGGGTAACAGGCTTGCAGGGTAAAGCTGCTTAACCCCACCGTACAGTGTAAGTCTAAAATTCGTTGGGGCGCCTGGGGCAGTTGGGCTAACAAAACGTCATGGTAACTTTGACGCAGTTGTAAATCCCCTTTGGCCCCCGCTTCCGGGAACAAACTGGAATGAACGGCATTGGCGGCCACTTCAAATTCAAAGGCGGCTTCCCAACAGAGATGCCCTTGGTCGTACCCGTGGAAGGAGGCTTGGTAATAATCGGGATAGGTTAACTCTGGGTTGGTTGCTGCTTGCCAAAGGTTTTCCCAGTCTTGAGCTTGATAGGTTTTGACCGTTTCCCGCCAGGGGATGCCTAGTCGTTCGGCCCGTTTGATCATCATGTTGCGGGCTTGCCATTTGGCCACGTTCCAGAGGGGTTTAATCCCTAACAGTCCATTCACAACCTGGGTCATCGGGGAAGGAGAAGTGGTGGCAACAGTCATAGGGTAACAATAAGGTAATACAACTAAAAATATAAGTTAAAAACTGGGTAATTTAAACGGCAACTGCGATGACCCGACCCTTGAGGTCATGGCCCCACCAGGGCGTATTGTAGGCCGGGGTTTTAAGGGTCCCTTTGCTCACCGTCCAGGCCGCATCGGGGTCGAACACAATCCAGTTTGATGCCCCCGGCGTTAAGCCAAGACAGTTAAGCGGTTGAATACTCAGGGTCCGCCAGAGTTCCGCCGGGGTTAACAGTCCTGTCACCACGAGTTGTTGCCAAAGACAGGGCAAAATCAATTCGTAACCGATCGCCCCAGGGGGCGTTTCGGCAAAGGTTTGGGTTTTTTCTTCGTAGGTGAAAGCATGGTGATCCACTGCAATGGCATCAATGACACCGGCTTTCAGGCCATCAATCAATGCCAGGCGATCGGATTCATTGCCCAACGGGGGATCAAAGCGCAGGGTGGGATCATAGCTGGGGGTCTGGGGGGCTAACCCCTTGGCGATCGCCGTGTTACTCAACAATAAATGATGCCAATTCACGCTGGCCGTTACGTTCAAACCCTGGGCCTTGGCTTTGCTAACTAGATCCAAGCCCCGGGCTGTGGAAAGGCGCATTATGTGGACCGGGGTGTCGTAATGGGGCAGTAATTCCATCAGACTGGCGATCGCCGCCGATTCTGACATCACCGGATCGGCTGGTAGCCCCACTTGAATTGCCAAAGGGCCTTCCCGCATCACCCCATTACCCCGCAGACTAAGATTAACTGGCACCAAGGCCACGGGTTTGCCCAAGGACGAGCCATACTCTAACGCCCGCTGTAATAACCGCCAGTCCTGCACTCCCTGGCCATCACTAAAACCCACCACCCCCGCATCGGCTAATTCCCCTAATTCCGTTAACTGTTGACCATGATTGCTCTGGGTTAAACTGCCCCAGTAATGCACCGTCGGTTGTGGGGTCGGTAAAACAGCCAACTGCATTTGTAACCACCGCAGGGTGGTGGGCTGATCCACCGCCGGATCCGTATTGGGTAAGAGCGCAATTTGGGTAAATCCTCCGGCGATCGCCGTTTGCAGTAATTGAGCCAAGGTTTCCCGGTCTTCGTGCCCTGGTTCACCGGTGTAGCTATAGAGATCCACCAATCCCGGGGCTAACCACCAGTTATCAGCGGCCAGGGTGAGGCAATCCGGGGGAATTTGACTGGGATCGAGATCCACCGCCAGGATTTCCATACCTTTAAGTAACACATTGGCGCGTCGTTCCGTACCGGTAACAGGATCAAGACAACGAATCTGCTGGAGATACTGAGTTTCCATTATTGCTTGAAGGGAGCGCTCCGCCAAAAGTCCCTTAAAATCCTAGCAAAAGACGGTTCCCTCGGCCATTGTTGCCAAGGAGTTCAGGAACGCTTACTCCACGGTGACGGATTTGGCTAGGTTCCGGGGTTGATCCACGTCTAATCCCCGACGGGCGGCAATGTGGTAGGACAATAATTGCAACGGTACGACGGCCACCAGGGGGGAAAGTAACTCTTCAACGTGGGGGACGAGTAATAAATCATCAAACACAGAGCGGGCTTGATTATCGTCGATGGGGGTCACCCCAATTAAACGGGCATCCCGGGCCTTAGCCTCCTGGGCATTGGAAATGACCTTGTCGTGAACGACCCCGGGCATGGCGATCGCCACCACGGGGACTTTTGCATCTAACAAGGCGATGGGGCCGTGTTTCATTTCCCCGGCCGGATAGCCTTCAGCGTGGATATAACTAATTTCTTTCAGTTTTAATGCCCCTTCTAAGGCAATCGGGAAATTAATGCCCCGACCGAGGAAGATAAAGTCCTGGGTTTCGGCAAACTCATGGGCCAGCGCTTCGATCGCCGCCCCTTGCTTTTCCAAGATGGTCTCAATTTGGGAGGGCAGTTGGCGTAGCCCGGCGATCGTAGCTTCGATCTGACTGAGGGAAAAACTGCGGCGGTGAAAGGCAATCTCCAACGCCAAGAAATAAAAGCCCAACACTTGGGCCGTAAAGGTTTTGGTGGCGGCCACCCCAATTTCGATCCCTGCCTGGGTATTGATAATTTGATCCACCATGGTGGCCAGAGTACTTTCTGGGCGATTCGTAATGCCCAAAATTAAGGGTTTGTAAGCCTCTTCTAGGGGTAAACGCCGTTGTTTTTCCGTTTCCAACGCCGCCAAGGTATCGGCGGTTTCTCCGGATTGGGTGACACCAATGGTTAGGGTATGGGGGGTTAACGGCGGCGGGGCATAGCGAAATTCCGACGCGTAGTTCACCGACGTGGGAATGCTGGCGATTTGTTCTAACAGATATTTCCCCACTAAACTGGCATGCCAACTGGTGCCACAGGCCAAAATCTGAATGTGTTGCAGGTTTTGGGTTAATTCGGGGGCTAAGCCCAGGCAGACGGGACTTTCTATCGGTTGATCGGCGGCATGCCAAGCGGGATTGAGATAGGTTTCCAAACAGGTGCGGATGACGGCGGGTTGCTCGTAAATTTCCTTGAGCATAAAGTGGCGAAACCCTTGTTTCTCCACGGTGGTGGCACTCCAATCCAGGGTGCGGGGCTGTTTGCGTAGGCGTTTCAGGTCAAAATCATACACCTCAACACCCAGGGGGGTTAAACGGGCAAGCTCACCATTTTCCAAGGACAAGACCGCTCGGGTATGGGGGACTAACGCGGTGACGTCCGACGCACAGAAAAATTCTCCCTGCCCAAACCCCAAAATTAATGGGGCTTGCTGTCGGGCCACGATTAATTGATCGGGGCAGTCCGCAGCAATGACGGCGATCGCAAAGGTCCCTTCCAGGCGATGAACGGCTTTTTGAATGGCTAACAGTAACGCTTCATCGGGATCATCCGACGGCAGGGTTTGCAGAATATCGGCAATCAGAATGGGAATAACTTCCGTATCGGTTTCAGAGTAAAACTCATACCCCTTACCTTTTAGTTCATCCCGTAGGGTTTGATAATTTTCGATGATGCCATTTTGCACCACCGCGAGACGACCACGGTTGTCTAAATGGGGATGGGCGTTGCGTTCTTCCGGTTTCCCATGGGTGGCCCAGCGGGTGTGGCCAATGCCGAGATGGGAAAAGTTACTGTGATGCTCTAATTTTTCTTTGAGGTTAAATAATTTCCCCTTCGCCCTCACGGATTCAATGTTGCCCTCATTGACGGTGGCAATGCCCGCCGAGTCATAACCCCGATACTCTAGCCGTTCTAGCCCTTCAATTAAAATATTGACCGCTGCCTGGGTACCGATATAACCAACAATGCCGCACATGGGAACTTTCCAGTAACAATGAGATTGCTATTTAGTTTAGCCGTTTCTGTTGAGTTGGCAAGGGAGGGGATCAGGGGTTAACTTTCCCCCACTTCCACTAACGTGGCCTCTTCCTCCCCGGCGATCGCCTCCTGGGGATCTTCAGTTTCCGGTTCCGGGGGCAGGGCTTGTTTAGCAAAAATCAACTGATTCTCGACACAATCGATCAAAATGGTGTCTTCTTCCACAAAGGTATTTTCTAAAATTTTAGTGGCAATGGGATTTTCCAATTCCCGTTGAATGGCTCGTTTTAACGGTCTTGCCCCATACACGGGATCGTAACCGGCGGCCACAATATGATTCAGGGCAGCATCGGTGAGGGCCAAGGACAGCTTTTGTTCGGCTAACAATTTCTCCAACCGTTTAAGTTGTAAACGAACGATGTGCCCCAATTCCTCACGGTTTAGGGTATGGAAAATAATTAAATCGTCAATGCGATTGAGAAACTCCGGGCGGAAATGTTTACGGAGGGCTTGGAGCACTTGACCGCGCATTTTTTCATAATCCGCATCCCCCCCAGTCATGTTCAGAATATGATCACTACCGATGTTACTGGTCATGACAATGATGGTGTTACGAAAATCCACCACCCGGCCTTGGGAGTCGGTAATGCGGCCATCGTCCAATACCTGCAAAAGAATATTGAACACATCCATGTGGGCCTTTTCCACTTCGTCCAGTAAGACGACGGAATAGGGGCGACGGCGCACCGCTTCTGATAGTTGCCCCCCTTCTTCATAACCCACGTAGCCCGGTGGGGCCCCAATTAACCGCGAAACAGCGTGTTTTTCCATATATTCCGACATATCAATGCGGATCATGGCGTCCTGACTGTCAAACAAAAATTGGGCTAGGGCCCGGGCTAACTCGGTTTTCCCCACCCCCGTTGGCCCCATAAACAGGAAGGAACCAATAGGACGACTGGGATCTTTCATCCCCGCCCGGGCCCGACGAATGGCCGCAGAAACCGCCGCCACCGCTTCCTGTTGACCAATCACCTGTTGGTGTAAGTGTCCTTCCAGTTGGAGTAGTTTTTGCCGTTCCGTGGCTAATAAACGGTTAATGGGAATACCCGTCGAACTGGCCACAATTTCCGCAATGTCGGCTTCGGTGACTTCTTCTCGTAACAGCGTATTTTCTGACCCTTGAATTTCTAATAGCTTGCTTTCCTTTTCCTCAATATCGTGTTGTAGAATTTCCAGTTCACCATATTTAAGCTTGGCGGCCTTTTCCCAATCGGTGGCCCGTTCTGCTTTTTCCACTTGCAGACGGAGGGTTTGCTCCTTTTCCTTGAGGGTATTAATCTCATCTAACATCTGCTTTTCTGATTGCCATTGCCCCGATAGTTCCTGTTGCTGAATTTCGAGGTCACTGATTTCCTGTTGGATTTTTTCGAGCCGTTCTTTGGAGGATTTATCTGCCCCTAAACCCGGACGTTTTTCTTCCCCTTCCAGGGAGAGTTTTTCCATTTGCAATTGCATTAACCGGCGATCGATGTCCTCTAGCTCCACCGGTTTGGAGGTGATTTCCATTTTTAAGCGGGCAGCGGCTTCGTCCACCAGATCGATCGCCTTATCGGGCAAAAAGCGGTCTTGGATATAGCGTTGGGAGAGGGTGGCGGCGGCCACCAGGGCGGAATCGGTGATTTTAACGCCGTGGTGAACTTCGTAGCGTTCTTTTAACCCCCGCAGGATGGAAATGGTATCTTCCACGCTGGGTTGCTTGACGTAAACCTGTTGAAACCGCCGTTCTAGGGCCGGATCTTTTTCAATATGTTTGCGATACTCATCCAAGGTGGTGGCCCCAATGCAACGCAATTCCCCCCGGGCTAACATCGGTTTCAATAAATTACCCGCATCCATCGATCCCGATCCTTCCCGACCCCCTGCCCCGACGACGGTATGGACTTCATCAATAAATAAAATAATTTGTCCATCGGAATGGGTGACTTCTTTCATCACCGATCGCAGTCTTTCTTCAAATTCCCCTCGATATTTAGCCCCGGCAATCAAACTGCCCATATCCAAGGACATTAATTGTCGATTTTTTAACGATTCCGGCACATCCCCATTAATAATCCGTTGAGCCAATCCCTCGGCGATCGCCGTTTTACCCACCCCCGGTTCCCCAATTAAAACCGGATTATTTTTAGAGCGGCGGGAAAGGACTTGAATGACCCGTCGAATTTCTTCATCCCGACCAATGACCGGATCGAGTTTACCTTGGCGGGCCTGCTCCGTTAAATCCCGTCCATATTTATCCAACGCTTCATAGCGGTCTTCCTGATTTGGTTCCGTCACCTTTTGACTACCCCGAATGGCCCGGATCGCCTTTTCTAAATCCTGGGGATCGAGGTTTAAACTCCGTAGAATTTTACGCCCCACCCGGTCATCATTGGCAAACCCCACCAAAATATGTTCAACGGCAATATATTTATCCTCCCAACTATCCCGCACGGTATCCGCTTCATCCAACATCAAATCCAAACCACGCCCCAAATACAGTTGTTCAACGTAGGGTTGGCGGGGTTGACGATTCGCAAAGGCTTCCAACTGTTGTTGCAAGACGGCAATCTCTAAACCCCCTTTTTGAAAAATCCGAGTCGCCAGACCCTTTTCCTGCTCTAACAAGGCGATCAGGAGATGCTCTACTTCTAGGTTGTTGTTCTTGAAACGACGAGCGACTTCTTGTGATTTGACGATGCCATCCCAGGCTTGCTCGGTGAACTTATTCGGGTCAGTAGGTTGCATTAAGGTCGGTTTAGACAGTATCGAAACGTCTCATCCATTGTAAGGGGGGGCTGAAGCATTTTCCTAGCGATCGCCATTTTTGCTTGAGTCCGTCCCCACCTTTACCGTTTCCCCTATTCCTCTTCGTCAAAGTCCAAGAAGACCATGCCGGATTTCTTGTCGGTTAACCATCCTTTGTATTTCAAATAGGTTTTTTCCCCTAGCATATCCACGTTAAATTCAGGGGGTTGTTTGAATTGATGGGGGGGGTGAGCTTCCCGGATGCCGATCGCCGTTTGGTAGGGCCGATACCACCGTTTGAGGACTGTCATTAATTC
>JAYKHU010000095.1:0-4044 GCA_035285105.1 Synechocystis sp. | reverse complement strand
CCCCTTTTTTTAACGCATAATTAAAGCCTCAGGACTCTTCCGGGTCTGGAGCTTTACTGTTTTTTAGAAGGAGTATTTCCGATGGATTTAGATGTCGCCCAGGTAAATGTTGTCATTGACACCCTTAAAACCCAACTCACTAGCTTTGGTCTTAAATTAGTTGGCGCATTAGTGCTCTGGTTTGTTGGCGGCTGGTTAATTAAAACGGGGATTGGCTTATTGTCTCGCGTGTTGAAAAGACAATCCATTGATCCCACCCTCATCAGATATTTGACCAATTTTGTCGGGGTCACCCTGCAGATTATCCTGATTGTCGCCATCTTGGGGTACTTCGGCATTGAGACGACTTCCTTTGCCGCGTTACTGGCGGCGGGGGGGATTGCCGTTGGTGCCGCCTGGAGTGGCTTACTGGCCCATTTTGCCGCTGGGGCCTTTTTGGTGATCTTCCGTCCCTTTAACGTGGGAGACTTCATTACCGCCGGGGGCGTGACCGGGACCGTTCATGAAATTGGCCTATTCGTCACGTCCATTGATACGTTAGACAATGTCCGCACCATTGTTGCTAATAACACCATTTTTTCCGGTAACATCCAGAACTTCACCGCTAACCCCTACCGTCGGGTGGAACTCGTTGCCCAATTAAGCCATGGTATTGATCCCAGCGATGCCATCGAGCGGTTACAAGAGGTGGTCAGCGCCATTGCCAATGTAGAGACCAATCCCGCCCCTGAAATTGACATTTTAGAATTTAATTTGGCAGGGCCGGTTTTGTCGGTGCGACCCTACTGCAATAACGATCATTACTGGCAGGTCTATTTCGATACCAACAAAGCCATTAGTGAAACCTTTGGCCAAGCTGGTTATCCAGTGCCCGAAAAGCATTTTGCGATTCGTCAGGCCGCGGCCTAGTTCCATTCATTGACCCCAGGGATTTGATCCAGAGGGGATGACTAACCGCCATGACGTTGTTGGTGCCATTGCCAAGCATGGTCAATGATAGTCGCCAACTCTGGATACTGGGGCTCCCAGCCTAAAACCCGTTGGGCTTTTGCGCTACTGCCCACCAAAATGGGGGCATCGCCGGCCCGACGGGAACATTCTCGGTAGGGAATCTCTAACCCCGTCACCTGCTTGGCCGTTTCAATCACTTCCCGCACGGAAAAACCGTTGCCGTTCCCGAGATTGAACACGTCACTGTCTCCGCCGTTCAACAAATACGTCAACCCCAACCCATGGGCCTGGGCCAAATCACACACATGGATATAGTCCCGCAAGGCGGTGCCATCGGGGGTGTCGTAATCGGTGCCGAAAATGGATAATTGGGGTCGTTTTTTCAACGCCGTTAATAGAGCCAAGGGAATTAAATGGGTCTCGGGGTTATGGTCTTCCCCTAACCGACCTTGGGGATCTGCCCCGGACGCATTGAAGTAGCGAAAAATAACCGATTTCAGACCGTAGGCCTGGTCACAGTCCGCCAAAATTTGTTCTACCATGCGCTTACTGGCAGCATAGGGACTGAGGGGGATTGATGGGATGCTGTTCCGTCATGGGAATTTCCTGGGGCATCCCATAGACCGCGCAGGTGGAGGAAAAGACAAATTGCTTAATCCCCGCCCCAAGCATGGCTTCAATCAAGGTTAACGTCCCTGCCACGTTGTTTTGGTAGTACAAGTCGGGTTTTTGAACTGATTCCCCCACGGCAATAAAGGCGGCGAAGTGCATCACGGCATCGATAGGACGGTCTTTAAATAGGCGATCAAGTTTTTGGCGATCGCCGGTGTCCCCCACAATCAACTCTGCCCCCAATCGTTCCATCAACTCAGGATGACCGTAGGTCAAATTGTCGTAAACCAAAACCTGAAAGCCCGCCTGTTGCAGGGCCAAAACCGCATGGGAGCCGATATATCCCGCTCCCCCCGTGACTAAAATCGTTGGTTGCTCAGCCATTAATCTTCCCCACAGTTCACTTCGGCATTGAGCATATCAGCAAAGCGCGGAGATGGTGGAGTATCCCGGGCAACAATGTTGCCGGGTTTACGCCAAGCGTTGATAGGCCGTGACTAATCCCTGGGCGTCCCCTACGTTACCGGGAAAGAGTACCACCGGTAGGGAGGGAAACCGGGGATGATCCGCCGCCGTACTCACCAAGGAACAGCCGGGAATAATTTGCCCCAAGAGGCGTACCGAGGTTAGAGCTAGTCCCACACTTAGTACGTCGTTGGAGGTAATACCACCTTTACTAATCAAAAAGCCAATATCGGTGGGTAATTGCTGCACGATCTGCATTAACAGGTGGGACAGGGTACCACCAAAATCCAGGCGGGCTTGGATGGTGGGAAAGGCCAGTTCTTGACGACTGGTGTAGATAACGGGGGTTTTCCCCTGGGCGCGGACTTGGTCAATGGTGTGTAACGCCTGGGCAATAATTGCGTCAGCGCTGTGGGGCTGATCCCGTAACTGGGCCACGGGGATTTCAATGCCTTGAACGGTGGGCTGTTTTAACAGTTCCGTTAATTGTTCTGTGGTTTTGCGGACATGGGATCCCACTAAAATTACCCCGGGCTGATCGGTGGGTTTATAGGTGGAGATCGCCGTGGGAGCAACGGGTTGGGGACCGAGGTTAGCGAGGGAGGTTAAAATGCTGGCGGCACTGCGGAGTAGAAAATGTTTACCGTGATCACTGGCAGTTAGTAACCCCTGGGCAAACCGATCAAATTCCCCTTGGGTTTCTCCGTCCACCACCACACATTGATTATTCTGAAATTGTTGTAAACGCTTCTCTAACGTCGGCTGGGCAGCGGGCTGTAAATCCGCTAGGGTAATCCGTTCCACCGCCACCGCTGCAATTTTGCCCCCGGTTTTTTCCGCCACGTAATCGGGTAAATGACTGTGGTGATAGCCAAAGACGGAATCTTTGGCAAATTCTGTTTCCGCCACCGGCACCGGCTGGCCGTCCACCATTAAATAATGAATGCTATCGCGGGTTATACGTCCCCCCTCAAAGAAAGCCGGCACCAGAAAATGGGCATCAAAGGGGCCCATTTCTTGATTAATCACATCGGTTTCTAGGGGATAATGCCCCCGCAGGGTGGAATCGGAACGGCTAACAACTAAATAATGCTCAATCTGCTCAGCGGCGATCGCCTGTTTAAGATTTTGGCAAATGTCCCGCGTCACTTGGGCGGCCTGGTCGGGGGAGAGGGCGCGGGTATTGCTGAGAATAAAAAAGATAGGGACTGAATCCTGTAACCCCCGGCGGAGAGTGGCTTGATCCCATTGGGTCAGTAACAGACAACTGTGGACGGTTTGGGAACCAGTGGGGTCATCATCAATGACAATGATTTTGGTGAGATCAGTCATGGGATAGGCTCAGGGGCTGACGGCAAAAAGTCGGGTCACTCCTTCCATCCTAGGGGAGTGGGGGCCATCGGCCATAGACCCATGGGGAAGATTCGCCCACCGTTCAACATCGCTGCTTTTATAATGGGGAAACTGCCACGCCGTGGGGCTTCTTCGCAACCGTATGACAGCAAACCCCCATTCATCTTTTTTCTTGGGAAAATCCCAGCGTTTTAGTTGGTCGTTTATCGGCATTGTCGTTACCACAACGGCGATGGTGGCGGGGTTTGTCACGCGGGATGTAAGGCAAGGCCTTGGCTATTGCCTCGTCCCATTACCCGGTTTACTCTTGGCAGAACGATGGCGGATTACTCGGTTACAACAGCAACAAACCCAATGGCACTCCTCATTACAGGAAACCATTAACCGTCAAGAGGTGCGCCTCCTAGAGCTAGAGCAATATGAGAATCAACTTAATCAGGCGATCGCCGTCACCCAACAGGTCAATCAAGACCTACAGTCAGACAATCAATCGTTAAAGTCTGAGCGGTTTCTGTTGGGACAACAACTAGCGGGTCTTAAACACCGCTGGGATAAATTGAGTCTGCAATTTGCCTCCCTCAAACCCCAAAAACACCAATTGGAGCGGGAACTCGCCACCCTGACGGCGGTGGTCAAGCGGGCGGATCACCATAAACAGACCAT
>JAYKHU010000094.1:0-19248 GCA_035285105.1 Synechocystis sp. | reverse complement strand
TTAAACACCGCTGGGATAAATTGAGTCTGCAATTTGCCTCCCTCAAACCCCAAAAACACCAATTGGAGCGGGAACTCGCCACCCTGACGGCGGTGGTCAAGCGGGCGGATCACCATAAACAGACCATTGAACAAAATTTACGGGACAGTTCCCAACAGTTACAACAGATTGAACACAGTTGCCATGCTATCCAAGGGGAATTGAGCCATCTTTCCGAGGCGATTCTTGAAAAACAACACCAACACCAACACCTGAGCCACGCCATTGCTGACCTCGAACGGGACTATCAAACCCTACAGGAACGCCAGGCCCGGTTAGCCTCCCAGGAATCCCAACTGGTCAGCCACATTCACCACCTCGAAACCCACCAGGCTAGTCTGACTCAGACCCATGACAACCTATTGGCAGAGATTCAGGGACTGGAGACGCAAAAACAAACCCTAACCCAAGCCATTGCCGACCAAGCTGAGCAAAAAGCAGACATTGAAGCCTGTGTGGCCTACCTTCACCAGGAATATGACCATCTCCAACGGGAGATCGCTGAAATCAACCATCAGGTATTGAACCTCGACGAGGAGCTGACCCCTTCTGGGCTAAGCTAAAGGCGACAATCGCTTCCTAGATTAACGATGACGACAATTTTATTGACTGGCGCAGACGGCCAAGTGGGTCAAGAATTACGCCAGAGTCTCGCCCCCCTCGGCACAGTGGCGGCCACAACCCGACATACCTGTGATTTCAGTCAACCGCAAACCCTCACCGCCACGGTCAAGGCCATTGCCCCCGATATTATTGTCAATGCGGCGGCCTATACGGCGGTGGATAAGGCAGAAAGTGAAAAGGAATTGGCCCAACAGGTTAACGGCCAAGCTCCGACATTGTTAGCGGCGATCGCCAAGGAAATGGGGGCCTATCTGGTGCATATTTCCACAGATTATGTCTTTGATGGCCGCCAAAGTTCCCCCTATCAAACCACCGATGTTACCCATCCCCTCGGGGTCTATGGGCAAACGAAACGGGCCGGGGAAATTGGCATTGAGCAGAGCGGGGCGGAATATTTAATCCTGAGAACGGCCTGGGTGTATGGGGTGCAAGGGTCGGGCAATTTTGTCAAAACCATGCTGCGTTTGGGGAAAGACCGGGAAGAAATTCGGGTGGTGGCGGATCAAATCGGTAGTCCCACCTGGGCCAAAGACATCGCCACGGCGATCGCCGCCTTAACCGCCCAACGGACCACCGGGATTTATCACTACACCAACAGCGGTGTAGCCAGTTGGTACGATTTTGCCGTGGCCATTTTTGCTGAAGCCCAAGCTCTGGGTATTCCTCTCCAGGTCAAACGGGTAGTGCCCATTACCACGGCCGATTATCCCACCCCGGCCCGACGTCCCGCCTATTCCGTTCTGTCCCATCAAAAGTTAATTGAAACCTTAAGAACGACGCCCCCCCATTGGCGGGAATCATTAAAACAGATGCTGCAAGAGGGACAAGCCGCCGGCGTTTTTTAACTTAGGTCCCTTGTTCTGTTGCGGTGGGCAGTAGGGTGATCGTTTGATGGGGAATCCCTACCCGGATGTCGGCTTGGTCAAAGGCCTGTTTCACCCGTCGCCGAAATTCCCGACCCACATTCCACTGTTCACAGGGTTGGGTTTTGATTAGTAAATGAATCAAAATTCCCTCATAGGACACATCATCTACTCCTAAAATCTGTACCGGCTCCAAAATTCGCTCTTCCCATTCCGGTTCCTGCTGCATTGCGTCTGCCACCGTCGTCATAATGGCAGTGGCTTGATCAATATCTTGATTCCAGGCAATACGGATGGTGAAATTCACCCGCGACCAGTATTTGGTTTTATTGGTGACCGCTGTAATTTGACTGTTGGGAATGGCGATCGCATCTCCATCGAGATTACGTAACGTCGTAATAAATAAGGTGATATTTTCCACGGCTCCCGCCATACTTCCCCCCAAATCCACCACATCCCCGATAGCATAACGATCCGTCCAAAGAATTAAAATGCCATTGAGCATATCTTCCACCAGACTGCGCCCCAAAAAGGCGATCGCCACTGCAAAAATACCCGCCCCCGCTAAAACACCAGGATTTACCCCCAACGAGGCGATCGTGATATAGCCACCAAAAAATAAAACGAGAAAGCTGGTGCCACGCTTTAAAATCAACGAATAGGTATTAACTCTCAGGGTGTAACGATTAGAGGTGGGATTCGTCGCCTGGGCTTCGGTGGCCCAACGGTTGAGGTAATAATCAATTAAAAAGGCGCTTAATTTATCAATGAAAATCAACCCAATCCAAATAGCAATTAAAAAGATGGTCTTCTCAAATAAAAAGGCTGAAAATAGCCGAGTGGCCCGAAAGGTGTAAAGAATAATCGTTAAGCCAATGGCAAAGGTTAGAATTTCAGCAATTAACATCTGAGCCAGCAACAGTAAGCAAAAATTGCGCTGTTGTTTAATCGCTGTTTGTTGTCGTAAAACCCTTTTTTGATCTGAAATATAAAAACGAGGGGATAACCATTGATTTTTGGGGAGGATTTGCCGGATCAGTCGATACAGCCCCACGGTGAATCCCAATAGGCGATTAACGCCCGAGTGAACTGTTCGCCAAACAGAGACCCCCCTGGGAGAATGGGGATCTGGGGCGGATGACGGGGATGCCTCAGACAACATTGGTGCTGCCGTGGTGGTGTGGGTTGGCTCCGGTGGGGAATCCACTTGGGACTCCGCCGATAAAGGGTCGGTCGTTGAGGTCGGCGAGGACACCGCCATCGCTTCTGGTTCAATGGCTAGAGATTCCCGCAGGGCATCAAGCTTATGGCGCAGATGGTGATTCCACTTCCCTAAAAACCCGCGAATCACTTCAATCATCCAGATCAACAAGAGGCTGACCCCCAGGATGACCCCAGCAAGTTGCCAGCGTAGTAGAGGATGTTGTCGGTCTAACTCATATCCCCATAAGGCATTACTAAAGGAGAGTTGGATGTTGACCCGCCATAATTTAGCCAACTGCTCAATGGTTTTACCATTCACCCTGGCGTCCACCGGGGTTAACGTCACAAACACCTGGGAGGCTAACCCCAAGTCAGGTTGGGCCGGTAAATAGATGACAGTTTGTTGGTTTTTGGTGCCAATTTCCACCTGGGGAGTCCACGGGTGGGGCGGTTTGACAATAATGGGTAAATTTAAGCCTTGCAGGGACAGGGGGAGCCAAAACGCGAGATTGGTTTGGAACGGAACCGTTGATAGGGTCTGACTATCCAGGACTTGTTTGAGGGTTTGGGCGAAGGTGCGCTGGACGAGTTGGGCCCGTTGCTCAGCCTGTTGCGCGATGTTCTGGGGCGGTTCTGATTTTTCCCCTGTGGCTGTAACAATTAATTCAGGGGTTAGAATGCTACGCTTTGCCAGAGCCGTTTTGAGACGGGTATCACTTTTTAACAGATAAACGTTGCTACACCAGAATTTGCCACAGGGGAAGGCTTGATTTAAATTCCAGGGAGAGGAAGATGGCTGGGATGGGGATGGACTAGCAAGGAGGGAAAAGGGGATTTGCCCCAATAGTGGTGTTTCCCAGGCGAAGACCACAAAGAATGTTAATAACGCGAGAATAATATATCGACAGATGCGTTTAAGCCAAAAATAACCCATTTTTAATCAACAATAACAACTTCGGAGACAGCGCTCAGGTTCGGGAACGCCATCGTTTTGGATTGCGCCGACTATGAAAAATTGCAGTCACAACAACCCGACTGGAAATCACCCGATAGTAAACAGCGTAGGGGAAGCGTTTGATAACCGCTCTACGAACATCTTGATACACGAGGGCATAGGACTCTGGCATGAGGCACACGCGACTGAGCAGTTCATTAACTGAAGCGATAAAATCATCTCCTAATCCCAACTTTTGAGCTTCGTACCAATCATAGGCAGTATTGAGATCCTCGCGGACTTCTGGGCGAAATACAATTACGTACTTCATACTGATTTCTTGATGGATGCGGTAAGTTCTTCCCAGGTCAAGACATCATCAGGGTTTTTGTCATAACCTTTGATGCGACGATCCAGTTCCTGTTGCTGCGCTTCTGTCAAATCAGGATAAGCTTGCTCCACGGCGATGCTGTCCCAAATAGCTTGCACGAGAAGAATTCTATCCTCAATCGTCAAGGCGGTAATTTCATTTAATGTGGTGGTGATATCCATTCCGAGACCTTGGCATAGGGCAATAAACGATACAGACTCTCCAAATATAACGGACGAGATTTACCACTGATCGGAACAGTTAAGCGTTATGTCGGCGGCCAGCGGCTTTTTCGAGTAATGATTGGGCAAACGCTAATGCTTCCTGAGCGGAATGGCCACCGGCTAATTGGGCGAGTTCCGCCTGCCGATCGCCAAGGGAGTGGAGGGGGGTAATTCTAATCACTGTTCGGAGGTCTTGATCAGCATCCTTGGCTAAATTTTCATTAATTTCTTGCTTTTCCACATGGAAATGACCATCGGCCAAGGCGGCCACGAGGGGTTGGTGGGTGACGCAAAGCACCTGTTGCCGTTGGCTGAGTTGGGATAATTTATCGGCGATCGCCTGGGCAACTTTGCCTGATACCCCCACATCAATTTCATCAAAAATTAGGGTTTGGCTGGGGGGGGCGAGGTCACTAAAACAGGCTTTGAGGGCGAGCAGAAACCGACTCATTTCCCCCCCGGAAGCGGTACTTGCTAACGGTTGCATTTTTTCCCCGGTGTTGGGACTGAAATAAAAGACCACCTGTTCCGCGCCATAACTACTGGGGGCGATCGCCTCTAATTGGCAGGTAAAGGCGACCTTTTCCATGGCAAGGGGCTTCAATTCTTGGACTAATCGTTTTTCGAGATGCTTGGCGGTTTTTTGGCGGGCTTGGGTCAACCCTTCGCAGGCAGCGAGTAATTGGCGTTCCGCCTCAGCCAAATTGGCTTCCAACTGGGCAAGGGACTGTTCTCCGTCGGTTAGTTGGTCATACTCTGCTTGAATGTTTTCCTGATAGGCGATCGCCTCGGCCAAACTGGGACCATATTTACGACAGAGGCGCTTAAGGGTTTGTAACCGTTCATCCACCACCTGTAACCGTTCCGGGTCAGCCTCTAACTGATCGCCATAGCGTTGCACTTCTCGCCCCGCTTCGATCACCTGGGTTAACGCCCCCTGCACCAATTCCACCAACGGATTCAAACTACCGTCAAAATCCGCCATGGTCTGCAACTGTTTTTCCGCATCCCCCAATAAATCGGCGATCGCCGGGGCATCCCGCTCACTTTGGTAGAGGAGTTGGGTCGCTGCGTAACTTAACTGTTGTAACTCCACCACATGGGATAGCCGTTCCTGTTCCTGCATCAACAGTTCCCATTCATCGGGGTCATGTAACGCCGCCTCCGTTAATTCCTGCAATTGATAGGTCAAAAAATCCAACCGTTGCAGTCGGTTTTGCTCCGATTGTTGGCGGGCGGTTAAAGCCTGCTTCGCCTGGGAGAAGTGCTGATAGGCCTGGGTCACCCCTTGACGCTTTTTCAGTAGCTGTTCCCCACCAAATAAATCCAATAACTGTCGTTGTTGCCCCGGATCTAACAATTGCTGCGTTTGGCCTTGGGCCGTGATTTCCACCAGTTGCCCCCGCAACTCCCCCAATATTTGCCGATTCACCAACACCCCATTGACCCGAAAGCGCGATCGCAGACCTGTGCCCTTTTTACTCAATTCCCGACTGCACACCACGGTGCCATCTTCCAACGCATCGATCGCCTGACTGGCCAACCAGGTTTGCATCGATTCCCCGGCGCTAAAGGTGCCTTCAATAGCCCCCCGGGTTTCCCCCTGACGCAGTACCCGCCCCCCGGCCTTATCTCCCAACAATAAGGCGATCGCATCCAATAAAATCGACTTCCCCGCCCCCGTTTCCCCTGTCAATACGGTTAAGCCCGGCTCAAAGTCAATCTCTAAGCAGTCAATCAAAGCGAAATTTTCAATGCGGAGGGACAACAACATAGAAAATCCCCCAGAAGCGCTAGGGGAAACCAGGAAAACGCAATTTAGCTGAGTTATTGTATGTCACTTGGGCGACGTTTGACCCTAATCAAATAACCGAAAATAGGGATAACGCTTAGGAATGCCCTTTTCCTTTTCCAAATCAAAATTAATCACTTGCCAACACCCATTGTCCGTCTCGGGTGGGCTAAATTCCACTGGTAAGCCGTATAACCGCGGTAAAATCCCCTCTTTTTGTTCTTGATCCCGCCAGGCCCCATTGCGTTGCAAATAATTGCTGACCAAATCCCGATAGCGGTGGGCGATAATCACTTTGGTCGCCCGGAAGCCTTCTGTGTAAAGCCGGTCTAACGCTTCATGGATTTCAAAACGAATCCCGTCGGGGTGGGTATGCTGCCGATACCATTCTCCTTCCCACCGACGCCAATGCCGCCCAGATTGTAGATGTACCAAATCCTGACTGTTGGGATCAACCTCAAACGCCCCATGACGGTTGCACAGATAGGTATCCGTTAACGTCAAGGCCGGAATTGCCTGACGACAATGGGGACACTGAATCTCAGGGCCAAAGATAGGATACTGTAAACCGGGATTCTGCATGGAAAAGGGCGTGAACAACCGATGAGGATCAAACTGTGGCTACATTATAGCCAACCTGCTTAGGGCGAGCAGAATCTTCATACCTATCTGCTGGGGGAGTGCGGCCGTAAACTTAATTAACCCTTCTCTTCACCGCCTGCCCATGCTAGATACTCTCGACCTCAATCAAAAACTTGATAAGGAAACCTACCAAACTCAGATTGAAGACCTGATGCGTCAACTGCGGGGATTGCAGCAGGCCTGTTGGGAGCAAAAAATTCCTGTCGTGATCGTTTTAGAAGGCTGGGCCGCCGCTGGGAAGGGGACGTTACTGAAGAAGATCATCAACTATATGGACCCCAGGGGATTTAGCGTTAATCCCACGTTTCGGGCCAACAGCCAGGAGCGTCTGTATCCTTTTCTCTGGCGCTTTTGGCAGAAATTGCCCCCGAAGGGGAGTTTGGGCTTTTTCTACCACAGTTGGTACGTCAATTGTCTGGAAGAGCGCTTATTTGATCACCTCTCCGCCGATCAAGTCCCCCTCGTCCTGCGGGATATTAATGCCTTCGAACGACAATTGGTGGATGACGGGGCGGCGATCGCCAAATTTTGGATCCATCTGAGCAAGAAGGAACTCAGGAAACGGCTGAAAAAATACGAAGCAGACGAATTGGAGATGTGGCGGGTGCGCCCTGAAGATTGGCAGCAGGAAAAACGCTATGGCGAATACTGTCAATTAATCGAAGAAATGTTGACCTATACCAGCACCGGCTATGCGCCCTGGACGCTGGTGGAGGGGGATTGCGAACGGCTGGCCCGGGTCAAAGTGCTTTCCCAACTGGTGGCTGTCATTGTCCAGGCCTTGGATCAACGCCAAATTACTCTCCCCGCCCCGTCCCCGACCCCCCAAAGCGAACTATTGCCCACGGAACCCAATTTTTTAGCCAAAGTCAACCTAAACGCCCGCTTAGATAAAGAAGAGTATCGCCACCAATTACGGGAGACTCAAATTCAACTCCGTCGCCTACAAGCCGAAATTTATCAGCAAAAAATCCCGGTGATTGCCCTGTTTGAAGGCTGGGATGCGGCCGGAAAAGGTGGGACGATTAAACGCTTAACCGATACCCTCGACCCCCGCAGCTATCAAGTCAATACCTTCGCGGCACCAACCCAGGAAGAGGCTCAATTCCATTACCTCTGGCGGTTTTGGCGACGGATTCCCCCCGGGGGAAAAATCGGCATTTTTGACCGCAGTTGGTACGGCCGGGTAATGGTGGAACGGATAGAAGGCTTTGCCAGTGAGTTGGAATGGCGGCAGGCCTATCGAGAAATTAATGAGTTTGAAGCCCAGTTAACCACCGCTGGCTATGTGGTGGTCAAATTCTTTTTGCACATCAGCCCCGAGGAACAACTCGCCCGCTTTGAGTCCCGCCAAAATAACCCCTTTAAACGCTATAAATTAACCGACGAAGATTGGCGTAACCGGGAAAAATGGTCCCTGTATAACGTGGCAGTGAACCAAATGATTGCCCGCACTAGCACCCCCGCTGCCCCTTGGACAGTGATCCCCGCCAACGACAAATATTTTGCCCGGGTTCAAGTCATTCAAACCACCGTGGAGGCAATCAAAATGGAGCTAAAACGGCGGAAATAAACCTTTCCCGATCGCCCTCGTTTCCTGAGAGGGCTAAATGGGCACCGCATCCAATAACCGTTGCACGATCGCCATGGCTTGTTTGCCACTGGCGGGGATTAAACGGTGGGCGAGCACATGGGGCGCAACGAATTTGACATCGTCATCGATGGCGTAGTCCCGTTCTTCCAAAAAGGCATAGGCTTGCACGGCCCGTTGGAGGGCGACGGTCCCCCTGGGGCTGATTCCCAACGTAATGTCATCGTCCTGGCGAGAGGCCCGCACTAACCGGAGCAGATAGCGCTGTAAATCCTCGGTGAGTTTGACCTGGCGCACCGCCTGTTGCAGGGCCTCGACCTCTTCCAACGTAATGCAGGGCTGTAAATCGGCGATCGCCAGACTGCCCTGCTGTTGTTGGAGCATTTTTAGCTCTTCGTCTTCCGACGGATAGCCCAGACTAAGGGAAAGGGTAAAGCGGTCTAGTTGGGCCTCCGGTAGGGGAAACGTCCCCTGGTACTCAATGGGATTTTGGGTGGCAATGACAAAAAACGGATGGGGCACAGAACGGGTTTCACCGTCGATGGTCACCTGTTTTTCCTCCATCACTTCCAGTAGGGCCGCCTGGGTGCGGGGGGTGGCGCGGTTAATTTCGTCCGTCAGTAAAATATTGGCAAAGGCGGGGCCGGGTAAAAACTCAAATTGTCGGGTACTGGGATTCCAAATATTGGTGCCGGTGATGTCCGTTGGTAATAAATCCGGCGTGCATTGTACCCGCTGAAATTTGCCACTGATGGAACGGGCAAGGGACTTAGCCAATAGGGTTTTTCCCACCCCCGGCACATCTTCTAACAGGGCATGCCCCCCACTTAACAGGGCAACCAACACTAAACGAATGGACTCATCTTTTCCGACGATGGTTTTACTCAGATTTTCGGTGAGGAGAGCAATCTGTTCGCGCATAAAAACTTCAGTTCCTAGCCAACCGCTGGCCCTTGAAAGACGGAGAATATGATCATTTTGGTAACCGCCTTCACAGTACTCGATCGCCGCATCACCACTTCAACAGATTAAACTGCTCCATGTCCGTGGTTTCCCGATTACGGTAAATTGCCAGGACAATGGCCAGACCTACCGCGGCCTCGGCGGCGGCGATCGTGATCACAAACACCGCAAACACTTGGCCACGAATATTACTGGGATCAATAAAGTTAGAAAATCCCATTAAATTCAAATTCACTGCATTCAACAGTAACTCAATCGACATCAGTACCCGCACTGCATTACGGCTAGTAATCAAACCATAGATACCAATGCAGAAGAGGGCTGCTGCCAGAATTAAACAATATTGGAGTTGTAAATGCATAGGGGGGAGTTGAATGGGGGGACGGAGAAAACTCAATGGGAACAGATCAGGGTAAAGGAGAAATTACTTCTGGGTGGAGGTGAGTTCCCGGGGGCGTTCTGGCAAGGTTAAGGCGGTTGCCGTTGATTTCTCCTTAGGTAAATCCGGAATCAAATCACGACGGGCGAGGATAATGGCCCCGACCATTGCCATCAATAATAAAACGGAAGCCAGTTCAAAGGGCAGAAGAAAATCACTAAAAAAGTGCTTGCCCAGAGCCACCAGCGTGTCTTCGACAAACGGTCCGGTTAAATTAATTTCCCAGGGAGTGATCAACACCATGGTACTGAGGAGGGCAAAAATCCCCCCACAAACCACCGCCGTGGACAGTTTCCGCAGCCAACGTCCCGGTAATTGACTGAAATCCTCGCGTTTGTTAACCAACATAATGGCAAACAAAATCAACACATTAACCGCCCCAACATAGATTAGAATCTGGGCCGCCGCCACAAAATCCGCATTGAGCAGGATATAAATGCCCGAAATACTCAGAAAAACACCACCCAATAGGAAGGCGGAGTAAACGATATTGGATAACAACACAACCCCGAGGGCCGCACCAATGACCAAAATAGCAAGAATTAGGAACGCTCCTAGTTGGACTCCCTCGGCTAAATTCACAATCGCTAATCTCCTTGGCTAAAAACGGGGTTAATACGGTTAAAACATTGGAAAAGACAGGGTTATTCCGGTGCTGATTCAGCTTTGGCAAGATCGTCAGGATGCTGACCGGCCCGCTGGCTTCCTTTGGGAAGATCGTGGGGTTCTAAAACCCCTTTGGGCAGGTAGCCCAATTCCCGGAGGGGAGTTACCATCGGATCTTCTGTCACTTTGTAGGGCAAACGACCCAGGGCTACGTTATCAAAGTTGAGATCATGGCGATCATAGGATGCCAATTCATATTCCTCCGTCATGGAGAGGCAATTGGTTGGGCAATATTCCACGCAGTTGCCGCAAAAAATACAGACCCCAAAGTCAATGCTGTAATGCTTGAGTTCTTTCTTCTTGATCGCTTTATTAAACTCCCAATCGACGACGGGTAAATTAATGGGGCATACCCGCACACACACTTCACAGGCAATGCATTTGTCAAACTCAAAGTGAATTCTGCCCCGAAACCGTTCTGAGGGAATCAGTTTTTCGTAGGGATATTGAACGGTGACTGGTCGGCGACTCATGTGATCGAAGGTCACTGCCAGGCCCTGGCCGATGTATTTGGCCGCCTGGACGCTTTCTTTGGCGTAGTCGCCGACTTGTTTAAGAATGTTGTTAAACATGGTGTCAAAAAGGAAAGGGCAGATCAAGCAATGGGGCGGTTATCCCCCGAAAGCGACGGGAAAGGTGAGTTTTAAGCCCGCTGTGATTAATAAATTGGCGAGGGAGACGGGCAACAGGAATTTCCAACCCAGGTTCAACAATTGGTCAATCCGAACCCGGGGAACCGTCCAGCGGAGCAAAATAGCAAGGAAGATCAAAAAGTAAGATTTCAGCACCGTCATAAAGACGCCTAGGGCAGCGGTGATGACCTGCAGCCAGGGGGTGCTGGGGGAAACCCCTAACCAGTCCGCTAGGTTTTCTAAGGGAATGGGAAAGTCCCACCCCCCGAGGTATAGCACCGAAAAAACCAGGGCAGACAGTACCAAGTTAACGTAGGAGCCGAGATAAAACAGGGCAAACTTCATGCCCGCATATTCCGTTTGGTAACCGGCCACCAGTTCTTCTTCAGCTTCGGGTAAGTCAAAGGGGAGCCGTTCACATTCCGCCAGGGCCGCAATCCAGAAAATCAGAAAACCGACGGGTTGCCGCCAAACATTCCAGCCGAGAATCCCATAGCCCGACTGTTGCTCCACAATGTCGATGGTGCTGAGGCTATTGGACATCATCACGATCGCCAGTACGGCTAAGGAGAGAGGAATCTCATAACTAATGGACTGGGCAGCGGCCCGGAGTCCCCCCAACAGGGAATATTTGTTGTTGGACGCGTACCCCGACATGAGTAAGCCGATGGGGGCAATACTCGACAGGGCAATCCAGAAGAAAATCCCGACGTTGAGGTTGGTAATGACCAGATTTTGACCAAAGGGAACGATCAGATAGGAGAGAAAAACCGGTAGCACCACCAGCACAGGGCCGAGGGTAAATAACCAGGGATCCGCCTTAGCCGGCACAATATCTTCTTTGAAAACCAGTTTGATCCCATCGGCCACCGGCTGGAGAACCCCCAACGGCCCCGCATACTCAGGACCAATCCGTTGTTGGGCGGCGGCGGAAATCTTCCGTTCTAGCCAAACCACCACCAATACCCCCACCGTTGCGGCGATAATCATCAGAATGGCAGGCAACGGAATCCAGAAGATTTTTGCGACATCCTGGGGCAAACCTAGACCCTGTAACGATTGAAGAAAACTATTCTGAAGATCAATTCCTGAATTCATGGCACCGTCCGAAGAAGGGATAGGGTAGGAACAACTAAGCAACTGTTCAGCAAGCTTGACAATGATTGTAATGAAATTTTCAAGCTTAGTATAGGCCTAGTCAAAGGAGCGGGGGAGAAAAAGGGGGCATGTTCCCCGCAGGGGGGCGCTTGATAGCGGGGATGAACGCTGTTACCCAGCAACGATCGCCTTAACGGCGTCCACAATTTGGGGGGGCTGTACAATGGTCAACCGTTCCAACATTCCGTTATAGGGGGTGGGGATATCCTGGGACGACAGCCTGACCACCGGCGCATCTAACTCATCAAAGAGGGTGTCATTAATTAACGCAATCAGTTCGGCGGCAATCCCCCCGGTTTTCATACATTCTTCGACGATAATAACGCGATGGGTTTTCCGCACCGAGGCACTAATGGTTTCCATATCAAAGGGTTTGAGGGAAATCAAGTCGATAATTTCCGGATCGTAGCCCTCTTTCTCCAAGGTTTTTAGCGCCTGCAGGCAATGGTGACGCATCCGTGAGTAGGTCAACACGGTGACATCTTTACCTGGCCGTACCACTTCCGCTTTATCGAGGGGGACAATGTATTCGTAATCCGGGAGGTTTTCCTTGAGGTTATAGAGAAGAACGTGCTCAAAAAAGAGGACAGGATTGTTATCACGGATGGCCGCTTTTAAAAGGCCTTTGGCGTTGTAAGGGGTAGAACAAGCAACGATTTTTAACCCCGGAACAGCATGGAAATAGGCTTCGAGCCGTTGGGAATGTTCCGCCCCCAACTGACGACCCACCCCGCCGGGGCCACGGATAACCATGGGGATTTTATAGTTACCGCCGGAGGTGTAGCGCAACATACCGGCGTTGTTAGCGATTTGGTTGAAGGCCAGGAGCAAAAAGCCCATGTTCATGCCTTCGATGACGGGACGGAGGCCGGTCATGGCCGCACCGACGGCCATCCCTGTAAAACTGTTTTCGGCGATCGGGGTATCTAGTACGCGAATTTCACCGTATTTTTCACATAAATCCTTTGTCACTTTATAGGAACCACCATAGTGACCCACGTCTTCTCCCAAGACGAGAACGGTGTCATCCCGCCCCATTTCTTCATCAAGGGCTTGTCTGAGGGCAGCAAACAGTAGGGTTTCAGCCATGGTTTCTAAGGAAAACGGTTATTGGATAGAGAAATAGTCTTTATTCCCCAAGGGGGAGTTGTCTAAGGACTCGCCATTAAGCATTGTAAAGGCTTCTGGTGCCTTCACTGCGATTCCATGGTGGAGGAACCGTCCCGAATCTGGAGTTGGAGTTGAAAACTCACAGGTTCCGCTGCTTGATCGGTGATCACTAACTCGTAATACCCCGTTTCATTGAGGGGCCCCGACCATTGATGGGTCGTGGAATTTTCCAGCATTCTTTCTTGACCACTGGGGGAATAAAAGGAAATACGGACGGTGGGGGGGGCGGTGAGGGTGAGGTCAAGCCATTGTCCTTGGGGGATATTGAGGGCGTAGGCGTAGCCTGCTCCGGGATCAAATTGCCCCGATAAACTGAGACTCAGTTCCTCCCCTAAACTCACCCGTTGGTAATGGCTCTCGTCCTCAAGGCTAAGGAGACTATCCAACGCCAGGGCATTCCACAGTTGGTTAAGGGGGCGATCCTCAATGGTGTCGGGGTCGATCGCCGGCAAAGAATGGCGAAACCGTGCATTGACCAGATCATTAAAACTATGGCTACTCAAACGTAGTCGATTCGCCCGGGGCGTCCACCGCTGGCGATCGCCGATGGTATGGGTCTCTAGGACATTCAGGGCTTCTGGACTCAGGGTTTCGAGGGCGGTGAGCAGGGCGATCGCCGTTTGAATTTGTTCATCTTCCGTCCCCGGGGGCGGTGTGGTGGGATCCAGGGGCGGTTGATTGTTCTTAACTGCTAACCAGTCGTTAACCAAGGTTTGAAAGGCTTGGGGAGACAGCCCTAAATTAAGGCGGCGAGAGCGAATTTCATTTTTCAATTCCAAGGCAGTCTTGGGTGGGGGCGATGCATCGGGTTCGCCTTGGGCTGCTGTTAACGCGGCCTGGGTTTGCCAATTTAACCAGAGTTTTCCTATCCCCCACCCCACCCCAGTGGCGATCGCCATTAGCCCGAGAAGTAACAAGAGTTTTTTAAACAATCCGACAATCCCTTTGGACTTGAGCATGGGTTTGGACGATGGCGACGGGGGCGACACAATGGTGGACTTGGCAGCGGCAGAACCGACTGGGGGGAGTCGGGGGGCGGTCTGAGACCCATGGGAAACCTCGGCTGGGGAGGATGGGGCCGGGGCATTGGCATTGTCCACGAATTGGGGTTCAAGGAGGGGAGGGTTCAAGGGGGGAACCCTGTCTTCCCCTGGCATGACCCTGGGGGAGACGAGGGGGGGAAGGGCTGCTAATGCTGCCTCGGCGGACTCAAAGCCCTCTCCAGGAGAGATGCTTAATAAATTGAGCAGAAAAGAGCGAAATTCTGGACTCAACGGCAATAAATCTAACTGAGCTTGCCACGACCCTGGGGATTGACCCTCCTTTGTGGGAGCGTGCCCTAACAAGAGCGTGACCCCCGTGACCCCCAAACAGAATAAATCATGGCCGGGACTGGGGACCAACAGGGCTTCTTTTCCGGCCGCCCATCCCCCTAAATCATCCACCGGCGCATCACTAAACCCCACCAGCATCGGTAACGCATCAACATCCCGCCGCACAATGTTAGCGGGGGTTAGTTGACGATGGAACACCCCCCGATCATGGAGATAGGTGAGCAGGGGGAATAACTGCCAGTACAGTTCCTTGATTTCCGTTTCGGTAAACCGCTCCCCCCGCCCCTGGCGCAGGATTAACAAATCTTGATAGGTTTGCCCTTCAACAAAATCCTGAACGAGGTAGTATCGGAGGCGATTCGCCGCCGGGAGGTGAAAAAATTCTCGGAAATTGGCAATTTGGGGATGTTCCAGGGAATACAATGTCCTGGCTTGCTGCTGAAATAAGTTAAGTGCTCGGTCCGGGACGAGGGAGAGTCGGGAATCTGGGCAAAAGGCCTTAACAACACAAGGCTCATCAAAACGGTGGGTATCATTTGCCAAATAGTTATGGCTTAACCGTCCTTGGCCTAAATCAAGTTGAATGAGATAACGATCTTGGAATAGTTGGCCCAGTTTGAAGGGGGAAGTCATCAGGCAGAAGATGAACGAGGGGTGATGTATCGCTGCTTAACTATCTTCAATTAGCTTGCCATTCTTTGCTGCCCTTCCGTCACGGATTCTCACAGGAGACCCAGGGTCTCGCGTCGATAGGCTGGTTCGTTTTCTGTCATAATCTAACAGGACTTGTTACATTTTTTTAGCGCAAATCCGTCAGGGTTCGTTGTTTAGCACAGACAGCATCCTTTGATAGTGGTATCTTCAGACGGTGTTCTGGAGACTCTTAGTAAAAATACTTAAATTTAGACGGTTCATTATGACACAGATTTCTGGTAACCCTGATGTCCCCGGTTTGGGGCGGCGTCAGTTTATGAACTTATTAACCTTTGGTACCATCACTGGGGTAGCGGCGGGTGCTCTCTATCCGGCAGTGAAATATCTGATCCCCCCCTCTAGCGGTGGTGCTGGGGGCGGCGTAACGGCAAAAGATGCCCTGGGTAATGATGTGGTGGTTAGTGAATTTTTGGCGACCCACAATGCGGGCGATCGGGTTTTGGCCCAAGGATTGAAAGGCGATCCGACCTATATTGTTGTCCAAGGTGATGAAACGATCGCCAGCTATGGCATTAATGCGGTCTGTACCCACTTGGGGTGCGTGGTGCCCTGGAATGCCAGTGAAAATAAATTTATGTGCCCCTGCCACGGTTCCCAATACAACGCAGAAGGTAAAGTGGTACGCGGTCCTGCGCCCCTGTCCTTGGCGTTAGCCCATGCCACGGTGACCGACAATGACAAATTGGTATTGAGCAACTGGACTGAAACCGACTTTCGCACCGGCGAAAACCCCTGGTGGGCATAGGCCACTAAAATTTCCCCCGTTGCGCCTTGCTAATCCTTAACGCCACCGCAACGCCCCCTACTGTTTACCCTAATCCGTTCAAGCAAGTGATGAGAAACCCTGATATTTTGGGGCTGTGGTCTAAAAGCCTCATCGCCCTCCGCCGATTATCGGTGTTGGCGATCGCCACAGTTACCGTCTTTTTATTAAGCGATGTAAGCCTTCCCCAAGCCGCCTCGGCCTACCCGTTTTGGGCCCAAGAAACGGCACCGTTGACCCCGAGGGAAGCCACGGGACGCATTGTCTGTGCCAACTGTCACCTCGCCCAGAAAGCGGCGGAAGTTGAAATTCCCCAATCCGTTTTACCCGATACCGTGTTTGAAGCGGTGGTTAAAATCCCCTACGACCTGGATAGTCAACAGGTTTTGGGGGACGGTTCCAAAGGCGGTTTGAATGTCGGCGCCGTGTTGATGTTGCCCGACGGCTTCAAGATTGCCCCGGCCGATCGCATTCCGGAAGAAATGCAAGAGAAAGTGGGGAGTACCTACTTCCAATCCTACCGAGAAGGCATGGATAACGTGGTCATCGTGGGTCCCTTACCCGGTGAGCAGTACCAAGAAATTGTCTTCCCCGTTCTTTCCCCCAATCCCGCCACCGATAAAAACGTTAACTACGGTAAATTTGCGGTACACCTTGGGGCAAACCGGGGTCGGGGTCAAATCTATCCCACCGGGCAACTGAGCAATAACAACGCCTTCAAAGCCCCTGCGGCCGGAACCATCAGTCAAATCACCGCCTTAGAAGCGGGGGGGTATGACCTCACCCTCACCACCGAAACCGGGGAAGAAACTGTTTCCATCCCGGCTGGTCCTGAACTGATCGTGAGTGACGGTCAAACGGTGGCCGCCGGTGAATTGCTAACCACGAATCCCAACGTCGGTGGTTTTGGCCAAAAAGATACGGAAGTGGTGCTACAAAATCCCACTCGGATTAAATTCCTCGTCATCTTCCTCGCTGGCATTATGCTCTCCCAAATTCTGCTGGTGCTGAAGAAAAAACAAATCGAGAAAGTCCAAGCCGCAGAACTCAATTTCTAGGCTGCGGCTCAGCGGGCGATCGCCCGGCTAATGTGTGACTGTCAACCTTTTTTGGCTACCGAAAAGGCTCCCCCGTGGGCACTCAACCGGTAGCCTTCTCTTTTCCAGAATCGCCTAGGCTCGATATGCTGGTAAAGATAAAAAACTTTTTATACCCTGCTCACCCTATGCGTATTTACGTTCTTTTGTTTAACGCGGGTACGGATAATGAAGGCATCCATACGGTCCAGATGGGGGGACACAACAAGATTTTAATGTTTGCCTCCGAAGATGATGCCACCCGCTACGCGTTGTTGCTAGAAGCTCAGGATTTTCCGTCCCCCTCCATTGAAGCAATGGACTCCCGGGATATTGAGGAGTTTTGCCAAGAAGCGGGCTATGATTTCGAGATTGTGGAAGAAGGGATGTTAGCAATTCCACCGGAAAAAAATATCGCTGAACCGGAATGGGATCCCGATGGCGTTTTACAGGCGGCCAGGGAAGCCCAAACGGCCCACCCCTCCCAGGGGGAATCGGTGGATGCCTCGGAATTGTCCAATGATGAACTGGATACCATTCGCCGTCGTCTTGAGGGGCTACTGTAAGGCTCCTTCCCTACCCAATCCATTTTTTTGATGTCCTCAATGTCTAATTTGCAAGAACGCGGTCATTTACTGACGGAACAAGCAAATCCCCAAAGCCAAAACCTCGATCAACTTTCCTGTTTGGCGTTGGTGGATTTATTTAACCAAGAAGACCAGCAAACCGTAGCGGCGATCGCCCATGCCCGGGAAGCCTTAGCCCAGGGGATTGAGATCATTAGTGATCAGTTGGGCCGAGGGGGGCGTCTATTTTATATTGGGGCCGGCACCAGTGGCCGGTTAGGGGTCTTGGATGCAGTGGAATGTCCACCGACTTTCTGTACCCCACCGGATTTAGTCCAGGGGATTTTAGCCGGGGGGGCCAGTGCCCTACTCCGCAGTTCCGAAGGTTTAGAAGATATTGCCGAAGATGGGGCCCAGGCGATCACCGACCATCGCATTACCCAATTGGATGTGGTGGTGGGCATTACGGCCGGCGGCACCACTCCCTATGTCCATGGTGCGTTGGATGCGGCCCAAGGCCGGGGGGCCAAAACTCTGTTCATTGCCTGTGTGCCCGAAAGCCAGGTTCCCCGGCGCGTCGATGTTAACATTCGGTTAATTACAGGGCCCGAAATTTTGGCCGGTTCCACCCGCCTGAAAGCAGGCACGGTGACTAAAATGGCGTTAAATATCCTATCCACGGGGGCGATGGTCAAACTGGGCAAAGTTTACGGTAATCGTATGGTGGATGTGGCCGTCACCAATCGCAAGCTCGAAGACCGGGCCCTGCGGATTTTGCGGGATTTAACAGACTTAGACCGGGACGCGGCCAGCCAGTTATTAACGGCCAGTGGTCAGCGGGTGAAGTTAGCCCTGTTAATGCATTGGTCGGGGTTGGAAGCCCAGGCAGCCCAGGCATTACTCGATCGCCACCAGGGAAATCTACGTCAAGCGTTGGCTGCTTAGTTGCCCCTTGTTGACTCTGTTTAATTTTTTCGTGTGACGGTATTAATCCACCAGACTTATGACCCTATCCCTCGACCAACTTCTCACTCCCATTGTCATCGTTGTGTTTGCCCTGGCGATCGGCGTTTTGGTGTGGGGTTATCAACGGGCTAAACCCTTCGGCAAGTTAGGGCGACTGGCGTGGTGGCAGTCGGTGGCGTTGATAGCCCCCTGGTTGTTGTACTTTGTCCTGTTTAGCTTGGGACTGTCCCTGAGTTTACCTGTGGTGTTACTGCTGCTGCTCCTTTCCGGGGGCATCTATATCTACCTCGGTCGGCAATTACGGGCAGCAGGGCAGGAAGAAATTCTCCGTCAAAAGGCGGCCCAACGGTTACAGGCCTTGACCCCCCCGACCTCCGCTGATGGGCAACCGGCCATTAATGCGGAAACCGCCCCCTTGGGGCAATCCAGTGATCCCGATGCTTTACCGATTCCCGCAGACGATTTAGCCGTTATTAAAGGGATTTTTAGCATTGATAGCTTTTTTGCCACGGAAACCAT
>JAYKHU010000093.1:0-5771 GCA_035285105.1 Synechocystis sp. | reverse complement strand
CAACTTCCCCTTAGACTTAGCGTCTGGTGAGCAAGCGCCTGTGGCTTTGACCGCTCCTGCTATCAATGGTTAATTCCTTGATGTAACATCAATTGAATAACTTGCAAAAGGCACTCTCTTTCACTAGGGGGTGCTTTTTGCATGGCGTCATGAAACAATCCCAGGGTGTCGGATATAATCAAGCTAAATTTTCGGATCAAAAAACTCTGTACAACCAATTCAAATAATGCGCTTTGTTCTTCTGTCTAGTATTCAAAATCTTAAGAGGAAATTTTCATGGAATACTGGTTTTTACTGGCAATATTGGCATTATATCTAACGATTATGGGGTTTTTCATCACAGGCTATCGCCATACAACGTTTCCTCACCGGACAGTCCCTAAACTTTCTTTGTCAGTCCTTTGGCCGCTTTTATTGATTGTGTATCCCCGTTTTCGCCGCAATTTTCAACGGGCGTTAAAACGGAGCCGCGTCTTGTAATGGTCATCAGTTATGAAGGAACGTTTAGTTCAACAACTGAAATTCCTTTAATGCCGGGATAAAATTACGGTTTTCATGACCCGGGCGACTTAGTTTAATCAACACAAATCGTTGCAACGGAGTCAATTGTTGCCATTGCTCCTGGGAAAGGATGAATGTGCTAATTTTGTCTTGGCACGCTGTCTGAACAGCATCGGGAATTTGATTTTCCTTTAACCAGTCAGGATGATCGTCGATCGCCAAGGTGTTGGCCGGTTGTCCTGTGAGGGCAATTAACCAATTTTGTAGGGTATCGCGATAGTGACTAATTTCAGCAGGGGTTTGGCATGGGGTCGTCGCTAAGTAATCCCGCTGTTCATAACTGAGTTGATGCCAATGTTGGAGTTTCAGCTTCACCCCGCAGGTATCCAGGTTGTATCGAACAACCATCGGAATACAACGAAGCGATTGGATAAAGTCAGCTTCAAACTTAAAAAACATCGGCATTGGGAGCGCAGTGATAGTGGAACAATGAAGTCCCCAAATGGGTGAAGGCTAGGGTAAACGGGCTAATAATTGCTGAACATCGGGGTCATAAATCCGTAAATAATTCCAATAATTACCAAAAACCGATTCTACATAACCCTTTGTTTCCCGAAAAGGAATATTTTCGACAAAAACATCAGGATCGGCATTGTCAAATTCCGTCAACCATTTCGACACATTCCCCGGTCCCGCATTATAACTGGCCACTGCGAGGGCTGAATTATTGTTATAGGTCTTATGGGTGTGGTCAAAATACCAGGTTCCCATGTTGACATTGTCAGCCGGGTCAGTCAGGGAGTAGTCAGGGAGGTCAATCTGGGGGGCAATCCATTCTCCCGTGCTGGGCATGATCTGCATTAACCCGGTGGCGCCGACGGGGGATTTAATGTCCTTTTCAAAGCGAGATTCTTGGCGAATCAAGGCTGTGACCAAAAAGGGATTGAGTTGACGTTTTGCTGACCAATCAAAAATTAGCTTTTGGTAAGGAAAGGGAAAGAGGGCTTGCCAGTATTCCGGGGTTTCCCGCAAGGCTTCCCACTCCCGGCGTTGGGCCGGATCTTTGGGGTCACGGAGGTTAAAGACTTGATTAATGCCTTGTAGATATTCCTGTTGTGACAGTTTGAGTAATGCCTGGGTAAATCCTTCCTTAACGGTTTGTTCTGAGCTTCCTTGGGGATCTGGCTTGGTTTGTAGCTCGGCTTCAAATAATGAGATCGCCGCTTGATCCTGGGCGAGACGGAATAATTCCTTAAAGGCAGCGGATCCGGCCGGTGGAATGGGACGGCGATCGGGTACACTCACGGGGGGATTTAAAAACCGGACTGAGTTAAAGTCTCCCACTTGCCAGCCCAGCAACACTGCCGATCGCCATGCGTAGTAAGACTGGGGATAACGGGCTAAAACATTTTCAAATGCGGCTTTGGCATCCCCGGGACGATTTAACTGCTGGGCCCATTTGCCAATCCAAAACACCGCCTTCGGGGCTACATCACTCTGGGGATTTTTCCCCGCAATTTCCCGGGCCCACTGCCAGGCACCGGTGAGATTGCCTGCTTTCGCTGACGCCTTAGCCTGCCGCCAGCGGTAATCAGCAGCGGCCTCGGAATCCGAATAGGTTTCTAGGAGGCGTTGACGGGCCTGCTGAGCGGCCCTGGCATCATATTTACTGAGTAGATCAATCTCTTGGGCTAATGCCTCTGCCCCTTGCTCAGGAAACTGTTGGGCCAATTGCTGCAAATACTTGACCCCCTCCGCCGGGGGAACTAAAGACGCGAGGCGCTTCAAGGCGGTGGCGGTTTCCGGGGCCTCAGGATGGGTTTCAATTAAGCGGCGATAATTACGACGGGCATCCTCTTTCAGATCACTCACCTGCTGGGAGCGGGCTAGGCGGTAGAGGTTTTGGGGATCCGGGGGGGCCTTTTCATAGGGGGCGATCGCCTTGTCATACAGACGACGATGCCAATAGTTTGCCCCAATCCGTTGCCAGTCTGCCGGCGTCAGTTGATCGGGGTTATTTTTGAGTAATTGATCGATAATTTGGGCTGTACGCCCATCGGTGGCGCTAAAGCTTAAAATTTGCTGTTGCAGGGGCAAGGATTGGGGGGATTTTTCAAGCTTTTGATGTAAAATATCCAACGTCCCGGGATGGGTGGAATGGTTGGCGATCGCCTGTTGCCAGTAAGCGGGATCCTCGGCGCCTAGATTGGCTAACGCATCAACAACCCAGGGAGAATCGGGGTATTTATCGAGAATTTCCTGCCAGGTGGCTTGGGCTTTTGCCTCGTCATTGGCTAACTGATAGCCCCGTCCCCGCATCAATAAGATATAGGGCGCTAAAACCGGGTAATCCACGTCCAAGTTTTCGAGCATACGCACCGCTGGCCCCCCTTCATATTGGCTCAACAAATCCTCCGCCAATAGAAATCGGGCCCGACTACGTTCCAAAGACACCGTGGGTTGAGCCGCAATTTCCTGAAGTCTGGCATCCCGTTCCACCGGAGGCAGCAACGCTAACCGTAACACTTCCGAATCTTGATCATATTCCGCTTCATAGGTCTTGATCTGTTGGGTCTGCCGCCACTGTTCTACCCAGTTCCCCGCCTTGGGCACCACCAACACTAAACCGGCGATCGCCACTAACACAGCCCCACCAATCAGCCAAGGTTTCCGGACATTTGCCGCTGTTTTGCCTGGGGGCGTAACCCTATCTGTATCTAATGCGGGAAACGGGACAGACGGGTTGGGGGAAACCGGAGAAGAGATTGAAGCATCGGACGGTGGTGGCTCGGTATGCTCCTCCTGCTGGGTATTGGGCTGCACTGCCGCTTCTGGCGTTGAGTCCCCCGTTGCAGTTAACTCCTTGAGATAATCCTGCAACTGAGTTGGAAATTTCTTCTGCATAGTGTTTGGAGTAATACCGAGTCACAGCTATACATTATCCTTGTTAGCGGTCAGTTTTCAATCAAATGAACCTATCTAAGATGAACATGAACTATTAATATGTTTTGGAACCCATGTTTTGCCAAGAAGATTGCTGCTTGAGAAGGCGGCGCATAATGGCCAGTTTTTGGTCGGTGTAGGGGGGATAGCGCCAATTAAGATCGAATCGGAATCCTTTTTTCAGGACACTTTTGGTGTGGCTAAAGGTATCAAAGCTGGCTTTGCCGTGATAACTTCCCATGCCGCTGGGCCCAACCCCCCCAAAGGGTAACGTATCGACGGCGACTTGCATGACCGTGTCGTTAATACAAACGCCACCCGCAGTGGTGCAATTTAAAACCTGTTGCTGTTGTTGTTGGTCACGGCTAAACAGATAGAGGGCTAGGGGTTTAGGCTTGGCATTCACAAAGGCGATCGCCTCTTCTAGGGTTTGATAGGGAATCACCGGCAACAGAGGCCCAAAGATTTCCTCCGTCATGAGGGTGTTCTGGCGATCGGGGTTGATTAGGATGGTGGGGGCAATGTAACGATCGCCCAGGTCTCCCTGCCCCCCACAGTAAATTTCCCCTTGGGGAATCAGTTGGGACAGTCGATGCCATTGCTTATCGTTGACGATGCGACCATAGTGGGGACTGGTCTGGGGATTATCGCCATAATAATCATGGATACAATCTTTCATCGCCTGGAGCAAGGGGTCTTGCAGGGAGGCTGGCACCAACAGATAGTCCGGGGCAATACATACCTGTCCGGCGTTTAAAAATTTTCCCCAGGTGATGCGCTTAGCCGTTTCTTTCAGGTCAATATCTTCCGTGACAATGCAGGGACTCTTGCCCCCCAGTTCCAGGGTGACGGGGGTTAAGTGCTGGGCCGCAGCGGCCATGACAATTTTGCCGATGACGGTGCCGCCGGTAAAGAAGATGTGATCAAACTTATCTTTTAATAAATTTTGACTGGTTTCCACACCACCGGTGACCACCGTGACATAGGCAGGGTCAAAGATGCTCTCAATTAATCGGGCGGTGATGGTGGCGGTAGTCGGAGCCATTTCCGAAGGCTTCAATACCCCGCAGTTCCCCCCGGCGATCGCCCCCACCAGGGGTTGAATCACTAGGGAAAAGGGAAAATTCCAGGGGCCAATAATGAGGATCTGTCCCAGGGGATCAGGCTGTTGAAACGCTTTCCCGGGTTGTTGCATTAAGGTCAAAGCCACTCTTTTGGGCTTCATCCATTGTTTTAAATGTTTGAGGGCAAAATCAATTTCATTGACCACAGACACAATTTCGAAGCGGGCCTCAAATTCGGGTTTACCTAAGTCTGTCCCCAGGGCTGCAATAATTTTTTCCTGCTGTTCCACCACGGCCGCTTTCAACCGTAGGAGTTGTTGCCGACGAAACTCGTAGGGGCGAGTTTGCCCTGTCGCAAAAAAACGTTGTTGCTGTTGGAGGAGGGCACAAGGGGGGGAGTCAGCTAAAACCATGGTGTGTCTTTAAAAAAGCCTAGTTGCGATTTACCGTAACACAGTTCTTTGGGTCTGCGTCGGGATTAGGGGCGATCGCCATTTCAGGGATCCCACTCTCTTATTTCGCAGGGACATTCACCGGAATGGCCAGGGTGGAAAGGAGTTTCACGCCAAATTCATCTTCGAACACAACTTTTTTATAGTCTAAATTCCATAATTCCAAGGCACAGTCATCATCGGGTTGGGTCGGGGTGATGTGTAAGTGTAATTGGCGATATTCCGGATCGTATTTACATTCAAAGCCATCAATAGCCCCAATTTGCCGGCGATCGAGGGCAACGGCAAGCCTGAGGATGGCACTGAGTTGACGCACCACGGCGCGATGGTTATCGGAGAGTTTCGTGTAGTCGTCATGGCGTTTTTTGGGCTTGCTACGACGGTGGTAACGGGCAATATTGGCAATCAGTTCTAGCTCAATTTCGGTATAGCCCAATAATTCTGCGTTACGGATTAAGTAATAGGAATGCTTGTGGTGGGCGGAGTGGCTAACGTAAAGGCCACAGTTGTGCAGAACCGCTGCGGCCCAGAGCCATTCCCGTTCCATTTCTCCCCAATGGTGTAGGGTGCCCTGTAATTGGTCAAAAAAGCTGGTGGCAAAAGTCGCCACCCGTTGGCTAAAGCTGAGATCAACGCGATATTTATGGGCAATTTTTAACACACTACGCTGACGAACTTCCCCCTGGAAGCGGAGTCGGTCTTCAATCAGTCCGTGGGTCAGCATCCAATCCACAATCATCCCTTCCCGCAATGCCCGTTCACAAATGGTGATCTTGTCCAGGGAGAGCATGGTCATGGCTTCTTGTAAAAT
>JAYKHU010000092.1:0-3985 GCA_035285105.1 Synechocystis sp. | reverse complement strand
GGGTTGGTCGGCCGCTGCCCCGATGCGGCATCTGATGTACCTCCATGGCAAAGCCCATGGCGGGCCCACCGCAGGACGGCTTGATCCGGCATTGGCGTTTGTTCAACAGCTTATCGATGTTGACGCTTAAAAAACAGTAGCCTGAGAACCCAACGACCAAAAGTTCTTCCCATGCGTTCATCTCTATAATTTCATTTGTGAACCTGTGATGTGTTGACATCCTCTCCTGGCTAAAGCCAGAAGATTCCCAGACCTCACAATCTAGGTTTCTGCTTCATCGCACCAGCCTTCACAGACTTACTCTGCTCGGGTCTTACGGTCGCTCCACAGACTGACACCGCTAGTCCAGCGGCCAAAATATTCTTGCTAGCGTTGATATCTCTGTCATGGTTAACTCCACAACTAGGACATTGCCAATCTCGAATATTGAGGGGCATTTTTTCGACAATATGCCCACAGGAACTACAACGTTTGGAAGAGGGGAACCAACGGTCAATTTTGACCAGTTTTCTGCCGTACCAACAACACTTGTAGTCCAATTGACGCACAAACTCACCCCAGCCACTATCACTAATGGACAAGGCTAATTTGTGGTTTTGAACCATATTCTTGACCGCTAAAGTCTCAACGGCGATAGTTTGGTTTTCACGCACCAGTTGAGTGGTCAATTTATGGAGGAAATCTTGACGGGAATCCGCAATCTTAAGATGGATTTTCGCCACCTTACGTCTTGCTTTTTCCCTGTTGTTTGACCCTTTTTCTTTCCGGGCTAAACGCTTTTGGGCTAACCGTAAACGCCGGTAATGCTTTTTAAACTGCCTAGGATTCGCCACCTTGTCGCCATTGCTGGCCGCAATCAGGCTCGTTACTCCTAAATCAAGTCCGATAGAATTATCGTTAGCGGGTAAGAGGTTAATGGTTGGATCATCAAAGCGGATGGAAATATGCCAACGCCCTGATGGGTGAAGCCTAACGGTTACCGAAGACGGTTCACACCCATTAGGCAAAAGACGTGACCATCGAATATCCAAGGGGTCAGAACATTTAGCCAGATAGATTTGACCCTCTCGATATTTAAATGCCGACTTGGTGAACTCCGCGCTACCGCCTTGATGCTTCTTCTTGAAGTTGGGATATTTGGCCCGACCATCAAAGAAATTGGTGAAAGCCTTCTGAAGATGCCGTAATCCCTGTTGCAAAGGAACGCAGCTAACCTCATTTAGGAAATCAAGTTCCTCCTCTTTCTTCCATGCTGTCAACATTGAAGACGTTTGGATGTAATTAATCCTTTCCTGTCGTTCGTACCAGCCTTGGGTACGTTCATGCAAGGCTTTGTTGTAAACCAATCGAACGCACCCCAACGTGCGGCGCAAGAGATTTTCTTGTTCTGGTGTTGGGTAAAACCTGAAGCGGTAAGCTTTTTCCATGCCTCACATTATAGCATCTCTTTTGTGGGCTTGCTTTAAGTGCTAAGATTTAAAATGCAAAGTCGCCCTTCAAGGCGAGGTTTCAGACCCATTTTTTTGATGATAAGTTAACAAGAAATCCTCTTTGCGTTGTGCCTTAAATTGATCGCCTTTTATGTTCATTTCCCCTCCCCGTCGATTGTTCACCCCTGCGTTCCGTCGTTTGGGCGGTGTTGTGGTCGCCCTTGGTTTACTCACCGGTGTGTCTCTGCCGGCCTTGGCGAAAGATGTGTTGTTGCAAGTGGGGGTGGTGCAACGGTTTGGGGAAGAAACCCAGGATCAACTGACCGTGAGTGGGGTCGGCGGGGAGCTGTTAACCTTTGAAACCGTTGATAGCCAAGGCAATCCCCTCACATTACAGGGTAAGCAAGCGGCGATCGCCATCCAACCCCAACCCCTGCCCCGCAACGAATTAGCCGAAGTTTTAGTCCTGAGTGATCACGCCACCTTTGAAACCGCTGAAGACAGTGCCTTGGCATGGCGAGCCAGAGGCATCATGACGGAAGTGACCCAACCGGGACGCTGGCAGGTCTGGGCAAAACGGGATGTTTACGACAGTCCCCTAGTGCGACGGTGGTTGCTCAATGATTTAAAGCGCCAGGGTTACGACCTCGCCTATTTGGAAAGCACAGTGCTGTCGCAGAAACCCCAAGCGGTGCTGATGTTAAACGGGCAAACCTATCCCAGTTCGCAGATCAAAATCACGGCATCTCAGGGGCAAATTCAAGTCAAGGAAGATCAAAAAAGTTTCACCTATGGCGGCTGGTTAAAATTACAGCCTAATGCCTACGGCAATTACACCCTCGTTAACCATGTGCCCCTGGAAACCTATCTGCGGGGCGTGGTTCCCCATGAAATTGGCCCCAATGCCCCCGCTAACGCCGCCAAGGCCCAAACGATCATTGCCCGGACCTACGCCCTCCGCAACCGCCGCCGTTTTGCCGCCGATAACTACGAACTGTGTGCCACCACCCATTGCCAGGTTTACTATGGTCTGAGTCAAACCAGTCCCAAGGCGGATGCTGCTATTAATGAAACCCAAGGGCTGGTATTAACCTATGACAACCAACTGGTGGATGCCCTCTACTCTTCCACCGCCGGTGGCATCACCGCCAAGTTTAGTGATGTTTGGAATGGGGAAGAACGCCCCTATCTCCAAGCGGTGATTGATTCCGCCCAACCCATCTGGGATTTGTCCAGCAAAAGTTTGGCAGATGAAACTGCCTTCCGGCAATTTATTAACCTCAACGAGGGATTTAATGAAACGGGGCGTAAATATCTACGCTGGCGCTATCCAGCGACCCTGGCCCAACTCAACGCCGATCTCAAGGAATATCTGGGTAAACGTCGTCATCCCCTGGCAAATTTCACCACGATTTATGATATGAAGGTGACCGAGCGATCGCCATCGGGACGTATTTTGATGTTGGAAGTGTTAACCGACAAAGGAATCGTCAAGTTACCCAAAAATGAGGCCCGGAGTGCCTTTGCTGCCCCCCGCAGTACCCTCTTTTACCTGGAACCCACCTATGACGCCAACCAACGTTTGACCAATGTGATCTTTGTAGGAGGGGGATTCGGCCACGGTGTGGGGATGAGCCAGTATGGTTCCTACCAGTTATCGAAATTAGGCTGGTCGGCCCAGAAAATTTTAGCGTTCTATTATCCCGGCACCCAAATTCGCCCATTAAATGAACAAATTTTAGGCAGCAAACCGACGAATTAATTGAGGGGTTATGAGCGATTTCACTGTCACTTTACCAATTTTTATTGTCACCCTACGGGAAGGGTTTGAAGCTGCGTTAGTGGTGGGCATTGTCTTGGCCTATTTACAGCAGGCCCAGCAAGTTCAGTTTAATCGCTGGGTCTGGCAGGGCGTTAGTGGGGGCATTGTGGCCAGTGTTTTAGTGGGATGTCTCCTGGCCGGCGTGTTGCAGGGGGTTGCCTATCATCCCAATCCCTTTACCCCCGTTTTGAAAGCCTTATTGGCAGCCCTGTTTGGGGCGATCGCCGTGGGTATGCTGAGTTGGATGTTAATTTGGATGACCCGACAGGCCCGGACGCTGAAAGCTGAGATTCACGGGGAAATTCAACAGGCATTAACCCAAGCTGAGGGGGGTAAGGCGATCGCCGTGGTGGTGTTTATTGCGGTGCTCCGGGAGGGGTTTGAAACGGTTTTCTTTTTGGCGGCCCAGGAACAGGTAACTAATTGGGGAGGCATTGTCGCCGCCTTACTGGGGATTTTAACGGCGGTTTTACTAGCCTATTTGATTTTCCAAGTCGGGGTAAAAATTAACCTCAAGCGATTTTTTCAAGTGCTCGGAACGTGTCTGTTGTTGATTGTGGCAGGATTGGTAATTGGGGTGCTTAAAAATATCAATTTAGCAGCAACCTTACTGAGTCAGGCGAATTTAGGGTTACAGTCAATTTGCTTTGTACCTGGGGAGTCCTGTTTATTAGGGCCGCAACTGTGGGATTGGTCGTCCTGGCTACCCGATCGCCAATTCCCGGGGATTGTG
>JAYKHU010000091.1:0-3330 GCA_035285105.1 Synechocystis sp. | reverse complement strand
CACATGGAAGGGGAACCGGCCATTATTACCCCAGGGGATTGGCTGCAATTGGATTTGGATGAATGGGAAGTGGCGATCGCCACTCCGAGGGTGAATGTGGATTCCACTGCGGACTCCCTGCGGATTTTTGAATTGCGGGATGGTCAGGGATTAATTTTACGCAATAGCCATCCGACTCGGCGATCGTGACAAGGGATCACGCATTGACGTAGGAGAATGCCCCGGTTCGCTGGCCGTAACAACCGTTACAGTGGGCAGATTTATGGTCTATGTTTAGGGGGTATGAGGCAATGCCCAAAACGCTGAGGACTTGACCACAGGCGTTTTGCCCAACGTTGTATTACGCTTCTCCCATCAGTTGAAATCAACAATGACCTACCTACAAACCACCGCCGATTTCTACGCCGCAGTAGCCCAAACCCCAGAGGTGGGACTCTGTTGCGTACAAAGTAGCCCTCTCCAATTACCGGGTTTAATCATTCCTGATGCGATGCAGGAAATGAACTATGGCTGTGGTAGCACCGTTCATCCCAATGAGTTGGGGAATAATCCTAGCGTGCTTTATGTGGGGGTGGGAGGAGGCTTAGAAGCGTTGCAGTTTGCCTATTTTTCCCGTCAGCCGGGGGCCGTGGTTGCCGTTGATCCCGTGGCGGCGATGCGTCGGGCCGCGACGGACAATTTAAAACTCGCTGCCCAAGTGAATGACTGGTTTGAAACGGACTTTGTCACGATTTATGACGGTGATGCGTTCAACTTACCAATTCCCGATCAATCGGTGGATCTCGTGGCCCAAAATTGCCTCTTTAATATTTTTGAGCCAGCGGATTTAACACGGGCCTTGCAAGAGGCCTACCGAGTGTTGAAACCCAACGGACGCTTATTAATGAGCGATCCCATCGCCACCCGTCCGATTCCTGAGCATTTACGGCGGGATGAACGGCTGCGGGCCATGTGTTTATCTGGGGCATTGACCTATGAAGAGTACACCCAACAGTTAATTGAGGTGGGATTTGGGCAAATTGAAATTCGGGCCCGCCGTCCCTATCGTTTACTGGATTCCGTTACCTATCATCTGGATCAACCCTTGTTATTAGAAAGTTTAGATTCGGTTTCCTTTAAAGTCCCGATTCCCGCAGATGGTGCGTGTATTTTCACCGGCAAAACCGCTATCTATGCCGGTGCAGAACCCCTATTTGATGACCAAGCAGGGCATATTTTGCAACAGGGGGTTCCTAGTGCGGTGTGTGATAAAACCGCCCACAAATTAGCCACCACTTACCCTGACAAAATTGTCGTCACTGATTCCACCTGGCATTATGACGGCGGCGGCTGTTGTTAAGGGCGATCTAATGAGTTAATGAGTAATCAAAGTCACATCAGTATGGTTCGACGATTAAAGTCTCCTGTTTCCACCGTTACGATGACGCCTTTTCAAAAAAAGTTAGGGAGTCCCCTTGCTAAACAGCCAATTTCTACCCTACAAATTAATTTGGGCAAACGCTGTAATCTCGCCTGTAGCCATTGCCATGTGGATGCCAGCCCTCACAGGACAGAGGAACTTTCCCCGGCAATTTGTCAACAATTAATTGCCGTCATTCACCAATTTCCCCAAATAAAAGTGGTTGATCTCACCGGGGGTGCACCGGAAATGCTCTATGGCTTTAAGCCCCTGGTGGAAGCGGCGAGGAAGACAGGCAAGGAGGTCATTGTTCGTTCTAATTTAACCATCTATTTTGAACCAGGATTTACGGAGATTCCTGACTATTGCGCCCGTCATCAAGTCCGCATTGTGGCGTCTTTACCCTGCTATTTGGAAGATAATGTCGATAAAATGCGGGGCAATGGGGTTTACGAAAAATCGATCCAAGCCCTCCAATGGTTAAATCGTCTTGGCTATGGTCGGGAATCCTCTTTGGTGCTTGATTTAGTATATAACCCTCCTTTACCAACGTCTGATCACTTTTCCCTTGCCCCTCCCCAAGGGGTTCTTGAACAGGATTACAAAAAGTTCCTCAAAGAACATTTTGACATTCGCTTTAACCATTTACTCACCATTACCAATTTGCCCATTGGTCGCAGTAAATTTCATCTGGAAAAATATCAATTACATCAACAATATTTGGGGTTCTTAGAAAAGAATTTTAATCCGGACACCGTTGACAACTTAATGTGCCGTAACGAACTATCCGTTGACTACCTTGGCAATGTTTATGACTGCGATTTTAATCAAATGGAAAATATCCCTGCTGAAAATAATTACCGTCACCGGTTAACCGTTGCTGATTTACTACAAGCGGGCAATTTGGACTTAATTCAAACAGTCAAAACTGCCAACTATTGCTATGGCTGTACTGCGGGGGCTGGTTCTAGCTGTGGGGGGGCATTAACGTGACGGTTCAAGTTTGGTTGCTCAATGCCCTGCAATGGATTGATGGTCTTGGCCCCCTAGCGGCGATCGCCTTTATGCTGCTTTATCTCGTGGCAACGGTGGCCTTTTTGCCAGGATCTGTTCTGACCCTGGGGGCTGGGGTAGTGTTTGGGGTAGTGTGGGGATCTATCTATGTTTTCATTGGCGCTACGTTGGGGGCGACAGGCGCGTTTCTGGTGGGACGTTATCTGGCCCGGGGCTGGGTATCCAAAAAGATTGCAGACAATCAAAAATTTAAAGCCATTGATGAGGCAGTGGGTAAAGAAGGCTTAAAAATTGTTTTATTAACCCGACTTTCCCCCATCTTTCCCTTTAACTTACTCAACTACGCCTATGGTGTCACAGGAGTTTCTCTAAAAGATTATGTAATTGCTTCTGTAGGCATGATTCCGGGAACCATTATGTATGTTTACCTCGGTTCCTTGGCCGGAAGTCTAGCCACCATCGGGACAGGAAGCGCCCCTTCGCAAGCGAATCCTCTTCTGCAATGGACCATTCGCATTCTTGGTTTGATCGCCACCGTTGCTGTTACTCTCTACGTCACCAGGATTGCCCAAAAAGCCTTAGATAAAGCCATTTTAGAACCAGAAACAATTGACTAATTGCTTCCATGAATGATCTGAATGCCCCTGCGGTTGAAATGTTTCCCAAGGATCACTATAACCAGGAATTACTTGCCCAGGTTCATCCCCCCGATTGGGTCAACCCAAAACCCAAAGATGAATATGATTTAGTGGTAATTGGAGCCGGCACTGCGGGTTTAGTAGTGGCGGCCGGGGCGGCGGGGTTAGGCATTGGTCTCAAAGTGGCTCTCATTGAAAAGCACTTAATGGGGGGCGATTGCCTCAATGTGGGATGTGTGCCGTCCAAAGCCTTAATTAGCTCTGCTCGGGTAGTGGGCA
>JAYKHU010000090.1:0-3353 GCA_035285105.1 Synechocystis sp. | reverse complement strand
TCAAATCCACAATATTCCACGGAAAAGTGGAATGGCTGGGGCGGAACACCTCCGGCTGATATCCTTCTCGAAACACCAGGGAATAAAAGTCCAAAGATTTGAAATTGTCGGCGATCGCCAACTCATTAACAATACTTTTTAGGTTGTAATACTGGGGAAAAAAGCCGTGGAAACCATGCTCCATTTGGAAGGTTTCGTCCCCCACATTAATGGTCCAACCGGCAATTTTCCCCCCCAGATTGGGGGATTTTTCCAGCAACGTTACCTGAAAGCCCCGTTGACTGAGTTCATAGGCGGCGGCCAAACCCGCTAACCCGGCCCCGACGACCACCACCGATTTGGGTTTCGTTAACTGTTTCGGTAACGCCAGGTGATCCGGTTGAAAACGGGCCGGCTGGGGTTTAACAAATCGGGAATAGCCCAACGCTCCGCCGACGGTTCCTACCCCCAAAAGTTTTAAAGCTGTGCGTCGAGAAAAGCGGGGGGAAGAAAGGTTTAATGGCTCAGTCATGCAAACTAATCGACAGACAAAAATAAATTGTGTCCTTTTACGTTGACACTAACGACTGATTTTAAACGCAATTTTGATATTTGGGACGGCGATCGTACTCAGTTTGGCCAGGGGAGTCTCCCCAATTTTCCGCTAAACTAGGTAAGCGTTCCTTGACGGCAGATCCTGAGTGTGGACTTGGCGATCGCCGTGGCAGCGTTTTACGTTTACCCCCATCCCCAATGTTCAAACGCAATAACCTCGAGTCTTCCCACATTATTTGTCGTTCTGAAGAATTGCTCAAAGCGGCATCCAATCGTTATCACGTCACAGTGCGGGTGGCTAAGCGGGCCAAGCAAAATCGCTACGAAGAATTTGACAGCATTGACGATCCCAACATGAAACCCGCCATTCGCGCCATTATTGAAATGTCCGACGAGTTAACCCAACCGGAAATTATTAGCGACAATTAAGTCCCTAGTTGCAACTAAGTAGAAGACTATTCTTGTGCTCTATCCCCCCAGCTCCCCTTATTAAGGGGGGTGCCGATAGGCGGGGGGATCTCACAATTTTCAACCCCCGTCTACTCAGTGATGTTTTTGCCCCCCTGTTAACCATGTCTAGATCGCCCTCCCCGTTACTGATGGTATTAATCGGTCTGTTGAGTTTTCTGCTCACCTTACTGATGCATCGTCCTGGGCAATTCGTGACGCCGGCTACGGCCCAAACCGTACCCGCTGGGGGCTATACCCTGCTAGTGGAGGCCGTAGCACAACAGGTTTATGAACAATTTCCTGACTTACCCAAAGCCAATACCTATTTGAGTCAGTCCGAGGGCACCGTGGATGGAGACAATACGCTGGTCAGTCGGTTTATTCGCTACCATCGCGACATCAAAAAACGCCCCACCCGCTACCGTTTTGATTGGAAGTTAACCTTTGCCGATTATTTAGGGGTGAATGAAACGATGACCCCTGACCGCTATCCGGGCTTTTCCACCCTCCAAAAAAGTCCCCTAGAGAGCGATCGCCAGTTTCTTCAAGCGTTAAACCGTCAACAACGCCAGGATTTAGTGAATTTTCTAGCGGAAATTTATCGTCCCCAAACGGGCGCTTCCCCCTCAGACCCAGCCACAGCGGATCAGAACAGCCCTAAACCCGCCGTAGTGACCCCCGATCAGCCGACCCTCTCCCAACCGGGGGATGCCCAATTATTAATGCCTTAGGTAAAAGGACCGTTCCGTGGGAGACAGAATTTTTAAGCAGGGTCAGGGGTGGCGCTTAGGATTTGATCCCCATCGTTCCCCCTATTCCTTTTTAATCGGGGGAGAAGAGTGGGCGGTGGAATTGACCCAAGCTGAATTTGACGATTTTCACCGGTTAACCCAGGAATTACGCCGCACCGTCTTGGCGATCGCCCCGGAGTTGATGGCGGAGGAAACGTTGCATTGTGAGTTGGACAGCGAAACGCTGTGGTTAGAAATTGAAGGGTATCCCCATGCCTATGAATTGCGCTTGATTCTGCACCAAGGTCGGCGGGCGGAAGGACAATGGGCCGCCTCGGTGCTACCGGAATTTTTCGTTGCCCTAGATCAGATTCACATCGGCACCTGACGTTTAGGGCAACTGATATCAAGTTAACTGGCCCGTTTATAGGCTTCGTCGAGGACTTCCGACAACGTGGGGTGGGCATGGACATTAAACGCTAACTCTCGCACCGATTTCCGGGCGGCGATCGCATTGGCCGCTTCTTGGATTAAGTCCGAGGCGTGGATACCAATAATATGTACCCCTAACAATTCCCCCGTATCCTGGCGGTAAACCACTTTGGCAATGCCATCGGTTTCTTTTTCCGCTAACGCTTTGGAGTTGCCTTTGAAGTAGGTTTTGGCTGTGCTGACGGCGAAGCCCTCCGTTTCCCCCAATTCTTTGGCCTGGGCTTCCGTTAACCCTACGTAGCTAATTTCGGGGTGGGTGAAGGCCGCCGCGGGTATAGCACGATAGTCTACGGTTTTTTCCCGGCCACAAATATTTTCCACCGCAACGACCCCTTGACCGGAAGCGGCATGGGCCAGCATCATTTTGCCCGTGGCATCCCCCACGGCCCAGAGATGGGGGATCGGTTCCCCGTCTTTTAACACCTGCATTTGATCGTTAACGGGAATGAAACCCCGGCGATCGATTTCCACCCCCACCGAATCTAAGCCCAGATTTTTGGTGGCGGGAATACGGCCCGTGGCCACTAAACAAGCATCCACTTCTAAGGTGTCAACCACTTCTTTGGTTTTGGCGTCGGTGAGTTCAATTTCCACCGGGGAACCGGGCTTAATTTTGGTAGCAAATACCCCCGTATAGGTTTCTATATCCCGGGCTTTAATCAAAACCCGCTCGGCAATTTTGGCAATTTCCGGATCAAAACCCGGCATCAGTTCCGGCAGGGCCTCAATCATGGTCACTTCGCAACCCAGGGCGGTATAAACGTCGGAAAATTCCAAACCAATGTAACCGCTACCAATAATGGCAATCCATTGGGGTAAGGTTTCTAGCTTGACTGCTTCGTCGCTGGTAAAGACAGTTTTGTGGTCGATGTCGATGCCTGGGGGAACGAAGGGCACAGACCCCGGGCAAAGCATAATCTCCCTAGCGCGGATGGTACGGGTCTCATTACTGCCAATCACACTCACTTCTTGGGGACCGGTGATCTTGCCCCACCCCCGGATGGTATCGACCTTTAAACGGGTGAGACTGTTGGTTAAATCCCCTTGGATTTTGCTGACTAAATCATTGGCATGGGCGGCGATCGCCTCTCGGGTAAAACTCACTCCCCCGATTTCTATGCCCAGTTGTTGCAGATGATCCCGGTC
>JAYKHU010000089.1:0-8240 GCA_035285105.1 Synechocystis sp. | reverse complement strand
CGTAAACTTTGCGCAGCGCTTTGACGGTGTATTGGTCTTCCACCACGTCGGGAAGCTTCAACAACCGCGCATAGAATTGTCCACAGAGTTGATCCGCCATCACCACTGCGGAACCGCTTTGGCTATCTAACTGGTAATATTCGCCGTTCCAGAGGGTCTGGTGATACAAACGTCGAGCTTGGGTTAGCCAGGTTTGAAAATTGCCGATCGCCGTTTGAATTGCCTCGGGGTCTAAGGGGGTTTGTTGGGGCGGTTGGGTTAATAAAATCTGACCAATGGCGATCGCCGCTTCGAGGGCCGCAATCCACAACCCGCCACAATAGGCACTAATGCCTCGCAGTCGCCAATCATCAAAGGTTTGATCCGGGGCGCCGGAATTTTCGGGAATGCCATCGTTATCCAAATCGAAGGTTTTCAGATAGTTCAACGCCGCCACAATACTGGGCCAACATTCCCCTAAAAATTCCTGATCGGCATCGGGTAACAGTAAAAAATCTCGATAGACCAGTAACACAAAATCACTGCCCAAATCCTTCCAGAGGTTGCAGTCCTGATACGAGGTGTAATTGCTGCGTTCCCAGGGATATTCGTTAGGGGCGCCCAGATCGTGGGGGGTGGCATTTTTTACCTTGCGGGGGGCGAGGGAGAGATTGTAGCCAATCACCCGCTCCCGGGGATCGGCGGTGGGAATGGCCCGGGCAAAGGCAAGCATAATCGCTTTTTCCAACTTCGGCCAATGCATTAACAGTCCAAAAGAGCCGTATAGTCGGACGTCCAAGCTTTCATACCAGCGGTAATCCATACATTCACAGACCCCAAACTGACCCACGGGATCATTTTCTGTCGCCGCTGTCCAGAGGGTTCCCCCTTGGGTCAACAGGTACAACTCATTAAATAGGGACATTTTTAAGGCGTCTGGCAAGTTGGGATTGTCCAATACGGGGGCTTGCCAAGCCTGGATTTTGTCACGCCAGGTGTCGCTATGCTTTAAGGCGGTGCGGATCATTGACCAGACATTTTGACCGTTACGGCCATAAAAGTCCGTATAGCGGCGGTAATAGGTCACCCCTTGGGCAAATTCAGTGATCGGTAAATCCCAGGCCAGTAAAAAGGGGATTTTCTTGGTTTTGCCCGGTCGCACCGTAAACCGTAAGCACATCGCCCCGGCAATTTGTTCCCCGGGTTCGGCGGGGGTTTCGTCTTGAATATCCGGCAAGGAACCATTACTGGCAAAAAAGTCCCACAGTTCTGAACCATCCCCCTGGGGGTTCCAACGGTTATGGTAAAACACTTCCACACTGGGGTTACTGACGCTGGCAATGCACATTTGCCCTTCCCCTTCCCCTAGGGTATCTCGTAGTTGAATGCGGTTAAATAAACAGCCGACCCGGAAGCCATCTTGGATCCATTGGTTAAAGTTCCCCGTGCTATCTCCCCAGCGGGGTTGATATTCATATTCTGGACTACCATCGTCCCGGAGCTTGACGGTGGGGGATTTGATGGCATTGGTGAACCAACCGACGGTATTTTGCCAGGTGAGCATGATGCTCAGGGTAATGGGTTTATCGGTGGGATTATGGATAATCCAGTCAAAAACGGCCAGGGGATAACTGCTTTCCTGGTAGTTGCCCCCCCACACCGGGGAAAATTGTTCACAAATTAATTCGCTTTTAAAAACCCCTTGATAGTCATACCAACTACGGGGATAGAGGGCGCTGTATTCTCCTTTTTCCGTCGGATACCATTGCCAACGCCCTAGGCTGCCGTCATCAGGGGCGGCAGTAGCCATAGCATAAGCCTGAGGGGTTTCTCCTTCTACTTGTTCGTAAACGCTAAACTGGCAGGCGGGTAAATTTTTAAACGTATGGTTTCCCCCATCCAAATGCCAGAGGTTAAATTCTCCCCTTGGCGATCGCCCGATACAGCCGGCCCCAAACCCCCCTAACGGCATGCCATGGTGGGGGCCATCGTCCAAGTTAGAGGCGTAACGTACTGTGTAGGGATTTTCCCAGTCTTTACCGAGGACACGTCGCCACGCACAGGCAGGAATTTCAGGTTTTTGGACTAGCAGGGCCATCTAAGTTATTCAAAAAAGGGGCTATGGGGGTGTTGGATTTATCGTAGTCGAAAGCGGGAAAACGAGGAAAGACAGACCCGGGGGTCTCCCCCAGGAGATTTCTGGAAAATTGGATTTCATCGGTCACAATGGGGGTATGGAGATAGTGGTTGTCAGTTATATCATCAGTTCAACATTCTTTAGTACAATACCTAAACTCCGTTTGTCGCTCTTTATCTAGATTGGAATTAGATTTTTGCCATGGCCACCCCTCGACGCTTTGTGATTGGTGACGTTCACGGTTATTTTGACGCCCTTTCCCAGTTGTTTGAGGCGATCGCCCCCAGCAGCCAAGATGGTGTTTATTTTGTGGGTGATCTCATTGATCGGGGGCCAGAGAGTGCCAAAGTGGTTGAATTTGTCATTGAGAACAAATATCATTGCCTCCTCGGTAACCACGAGCGCATGATGTTAGATGCCATTGGGGGGGGCGCGATTTCACCTCAATTCTTGCAGGCTTGGCTGCACAGCGGTGGTCACCAGACCCTCACCAGTTACGATCATCAAATTCCCCAAGAGCACGTCAATTGGATGCAGCGACTGCCCCTGTATCTTGATTTGGGGGATGTGTGGTTAGTCCATGCGGGTCTAGATCCCCGTTTACCGATCGCCGAACAGGGAGAAGCCCAATTTTGTTGGATTCGCGATGACTTTCATCTTCATCCCTTCCCTTACTTTGCAGACAAACTGATTATTACGGGTCACACCATCACCTTTACGTTCCCGAGCGTCGAACCCGGAAAATTGGTCGCCGGGGCTGGTTGGCTCGACATTGACACCGGCGCGTACCACCCCAAAAGTTGTTGGCTCACGGCGTTGGAACTCAATTCCCAAGAAGTGTTTCAAGTCCACACCATGAGCCATTCGATTCGTCAGTTACCCTTAGCGGAAGCCCTGGTGGTTTTGAATGCCAATTCCCTCAACCGCAGACGCCCCAAGAAAAAAGGGTGGTTTAGCTAGGGTCAGCCTTCGCCGCCAGGGGAGGGGCCGGTTTACTTCCCCCCGATTCCGCCTGGGCTAACTTTGCCTGAATTTGGGTCATTCGATTGGGGGCATCGGCCATTAATTCATCAAATTTTTCCACCAATTCCCCGGGATAGGCCTCTAAAATGCGGGTGGACAGGGAAATCCGGTTTTTATATTCGTCGATGTCTTGGATGTAGACATAAATTTGTTGCCCAAAGGTAAAGAGGGTGTTGAGGGAATCCACCCGGGTCGCGCTAATTTGACTGACGTGCAACAACCCCGTTACCCCTTCAATTTCCACAAACACCCCATAGGGCTGGATTTTAACCACCTTACCTTCACAGATAATGCCCGAGGAGATTTTACCCATGGCTTCCGATTGTTGAATGCGCCGTTGGGTCAGCACTAACTTGTTGGTATCTTGATTCGCCTCTAGCACATTCGCCTTTAAAACCTGACCCACCAACGCGTCCATATTCTCTTTTTGAATCAGATGAGATCGGGGAATAAACCCCCGTAAGCCTTCCACATCGCCGACGACGCCCCCTTTGTTGGTGCCAGTGACGATCATCTCTAGGGTTTTCCCTGATTCGGCAATTTCGGCGAGGGTTTCCCAGGATTGTTGAATTTGTAACTGACGGCGGGACAGGCGAACCTGGCCCTCATCGTTCTGTTCACTGGTGACTAGAAAATCCCCCTCACTGCCGAGGGGAAAACTGGCTTCAATTTCCCCGTGGGGCCGCAGACCTAATTCCTGTAACGGTACAAATCCCGGTGATTTCCCCCCAAAATCGACATAGACGCCATCGTTGGTCTGCTGGCAAATTTTACCGTGAACGATCTGCCCCTTTTCGGCATGGTAATCATGTTGAGCAAGAGCCTTGGCGAATTCGTCATGGGAAAAAGCAGGACTGTTAGAGGAGGAAGGCATAGAAGGCAGTTTAAATGTCATTTTGAATGATTTATTTTAGCAGGCTTTATTCTGTATTTTGGGAGAGTTTGACGTGTGATCCTGGGTCGAGACTTGCTACCCTGAGAGTCAGTCTTTTTTGCTGTGGTGGTTTTTCCTGAATGAGTGCTGTCTCTGCTTCTTCCTTGGCAATGTCGCCGATTCGCGTCTGTCCCATTAACGTTAACCATTGGTATGTGGTGGCCCAAGCCGATGAAGTTGGGGATAAGCCGTTGGGGGTAACGCTCTGGCAGCAGCCGATCGCCATTTATCGAGATTCATCCGGCCATGTGCAGGCGATCGAGGACCGTTGTCCCCATCGTCAGGTTAAGTTGAGCGAGGGGCAGGTGGTGGGGAAAAATTTAGAATGTGCCTACCACGGCTGGCAATTTGACGCCCAGGGAAACTGTGTCCACATCCCCTACTTTGAGGCGGGACAAAAACTGCCCCCCTGTCGCCTACGAACTTACCCTGTGCAGGAAAAGAATGGCTTTATCTGGCTGTATCCCGGGGATTTAGACTATTTGACCACCCACCAACCGGAACCCTTGGGGATACCGGAATGGGCCCATTTAAATTACATCGGGAGTGTGGCCCCCATGGATTGTCCGGGGCATTTTTCCTACTTGATCGAAAACCTAATGGATATGTACCATGGACATTTGCATGATAATTACCAAGCCTGGGCGTCAGCGGCCTTACGGGACATTCACGCCGACGGCGATCGCCTGATTGTGGACTACGACGCCCAGAGTTATTACAAAATTGATCATATTTTTTCGATTTCCCAGCTATTTTTCCCGGCCCTACGGCGACTCCATCCTGAAAATTTACGGGTGAGTTACCTTTACCCCCATTGGATGTCCACTTTGGGGGCAGATTTTAAAATTTACTGTCTCTTTTGCCCTGTTTCCCCGACCCAAACCAAAGCCTACTTAGTGCATTTCACCTCCCTGGAAGCCTTCCCGAAATTGCATAAATTGCCGATCGCCTTCCGCCGGTTTTTAAAAAATCGCTTAACGGGCACAGCCAAACCCTTATTACAGGGGTTAATTGAACAGGACGTGCGGATGATTGCCCAGGAACAGGCCGCCTTTGACCGCCATCCCGATCGCCCCAACGTGGAAGTTAATCCCGCCCTGGCTAAAGTACAGCAGTTGATCCGTCACCAAGCCCAAGCCTGAAGGGTTAGATATTTATGCCCCCTTTGCTCACCTTAACCGCAGTCAGCGCCACGGATCTGTCCGGGTTAGACCCGTTGCTGACCGATATTTCCTTCACCGTCAATCCCGGCGATCGCCTGGGTATTGAAGGGCCATCGGGGGCCGGCAAAAGCACCTTACTGCGACTCCTCAATCGTCTCCAGGAACGCAGTGGCGGCAGTCTGATGTATCAGGATCGCCCCTTGGAATCCTACCCAGTGCCCCCCCTCCGGCAGCAAATCATGCTCGTTCCCCAGGAACCCAAACTGCTGGATATGACGGTGGAAGCCAGTTTGCTCTATCCCCTACAGTTACAAAAAATTCCCCACCGGGAGGCGAAACGCCGGGTCGCGGAAGCCTGTGACTTTTGGCAAATTCCCCCCGATTGGCTCGATCGCAACGAACTGACCCTGTCCGTCGGTCAGCGGCAACGGGTGACGATCGCCAGGGGAGCCATTGTCCAGCCGCAAATTTTATTGTTAGACGAACCCACATCCGCCCTGGATCCCGACGCCGCCCAACGGGTTTTAGCCTGCTTAACCACCCTCAACCACCGAGACCAGTTGACCGTGATCATGGTGAATCACCACGCTGAACAGTTGCGTCAATTTGCCCACCGAATTATTCGCTTGGAGTCAGGACGACTCATGGGGGAGGAACCCGCGCCCCATTAGGGACAGTTAGGGGCGCTGCTGGAAACTGTTAGACCTCAGAAATACGCTATGATGTTAAACGCCCATTTTTTCTACCCGTATTTTTAAATAGTATGATCAAACTCCGTCTAAAACGCTTTGGCAAAAAGCGCGAAGTGAGCTATCGGATTGTTGCCATGCACAGCACCACCCGTCGGGATGGTCGTCCCCTGCAAGAACTGGGATTTTACAACCCCCGTACCGATGAAACCCGCCTCGATGTGCCGGCGATCATCAAGCGCCTCAAAGAAGGGGCCCAACCCACCGATACCGTGCGGGCTATCTTAACAAAAGCCCAAGTTTTTGAACAACTAAAAGCTTCGGTTTAAGGTTTAGTTTCCAGCCCTGTTATTTTCCCTTGGTTACGACCTGTGACTATTCCGAACTACGTTGAATTAGTAAAGTTTCTCGTCCGCCCCTTTTTGGATAAACCCGACACATTGCGGGTGGATTGTGAAATCTTTCGGCAAAACAGCCGTGTCTGGATTCGTCTTGCCCTAGAAGATGAAGATAAAGAGCGAATATTAGTGCGGGGCGGGCGCAATTTACAATCCATCCGCACCGTCTTGAATACGGCAGCCTTGCCCCTCAACCAGTCGGTCTTTTTAGAAATCTATGCGACGGAATCAGCGGCTTCCCGTTCAGCCCCGTTGCGTCGGCGGCGGTCATCGGCGGGGCCGGCCCCTGTGCGCCGTACCCGTTCCCGGGGTGGCCCGGTGAGCCGTTTTTGATGGTTGTGAACGCCATGGCTGGGGTCAAATTTGCAAGATTCCTTCCGGCATGACGGTGAGTAGTTCCCGCCGTTGCAGTCCTTCTTGATGGCAAATGGCATTGGCGGCTAATAACCCACTACTCACTGCCCGTTCCATTAAGCCGCAGGGAAACGGCATTTTGACCCAATCCCCTGCAAACATTAGGTTATTCATCACGGTTTCAGTTTCCGGGCGATCGCCATAGCTGTTGGGGGGGAAACCGGAGAAATTCTTTTGGTTAACCAGTTCCCGATGTAACAAGGTGGCTTGGGCCAAAGTCGGCACAATTTCAAATAATTCCTGGGTAAACGTCGTCAATAAATCTGCCTGGGTAGGAAAGTCTTTTTCCTTATAGCAATAGGCATGGAGTTCCACCACACTGCCTCCAGTACGATCAGCCCAGTCGATAAATTGGGTTTGAATGCGGTGATATAAGGTAATGCTATCGGTAAGGCGATACCCCGATAGGGAAGCGAAGTTACTGTGGGGCCAGTCGAAATCTTGATCAAACCAAAACCGGGCCACCGCGAAGGGATCGGCCACGGCTAATTGCTGCATCTGAGTCACTAACACTGGATCAACGTCCCCCGTGAGGCGATCACCCAGGTGTTTCATCCCCACCACATCCGCTGCCAGGACAACGTAATCTGCGTGTAAGGTTTGGCTTGGGGTTGGGGCGTTGGAGAGAGAGGCAAGGGTAATTTCTTCCGTACCTTGACCCTTTTGCACCTTGAATTTGCCTAAATTGCGTTTGGCGGGGCCGTGTAATACCCGGCCATCAGCGTCGTACGCCGCCCCATGACAGGGACAGATAAATTTGCCATCGGCTTGTTTCGCCACTGTACAGCCTTGGTGGGAACAGGTTAAGGACAATGCCTCTTTCCCCTGGGTATCTACTAGATAAACCTGATCGCCCGCGCCGTAATAATTGTCATTGCTGGTTGAGGATAACAGGTCATTGCGGGTAACGGTGAAGGGAACATCACTAATCTGGTCACTACCCTGCACATAGTCCACAGAGGTGATCCGGTCTCCTTGGCACTGAATATTACTCACCGTCACTTCGGTGATAATGCGTCCCCCCCGAGCGGCGATCGCCTCAAGCATAGGGGTGACTAAACTGGTGACCATATCGTCTTTGGTGCCATTGAAAGCCAAGCCTTCCGGGTTACCAAAGAAGTAAAAGTGAAAAAACTGCATCAACTCCCCCGCACTCAACACATCCGGGGCATTCAAACTGGATTTAGCAAAGGGTAAGAAGTACAAATCGTATAACCCTTGGGGGAACCCCTGGGCCACCCACTCACTGACAGAAATGCTGTCTAGGCGGTCATAGCTTTTGGGGATTTTAAACCCCGTGATGGCGCGAAATACCTGCCAGTGAGAGGCTTTTGTCAAATTAATTCCCCATTGCAGTCGATTAGGGGAAGAAATAGTCAAATCCACAATATTCCACGGAAAAGTGGAATGGCTGGGGCGGAACACCTCCGGCTGATATCCTTCTCGAAACACCAGGGAATAAAAGTCCAAAGATTTGAAATTGTCGGCGATCGCCAACTCATT
>JAYKHU010000088.1:0-7542 GCA_035285105.1 Synechocystis sp. | reverse complement strand
GTATAACAAAGACTGCTGAATGGCGATCGCCAATTGATTGCCTAAACTTTGTAACAGTTGAACTTCGTATTTTTTCCAGATGCGGGGGCCAGAACACTGATGGGCAATCAACAATCCCCAGAGCTTTTCTTCAAAAACAAGGGGTACCACTAACTTCGCCCGGACTTGAATACTGGCTAAGAAATCCACTAAACAATCGAGCACAAACCCCGTTTCCCGATCGGTGAGGGCATACACATACCCATTAACGTAACGCTCATAGCATTCTGGGGGAAAGACCTCTTCCGCAAAGGTCATGGCTAATATCGATGAATAGCCTTCCGCCACTGACTCGGCGATCGCCGCCCCGGTGCCATTCTCATAAACCTGGTAAACCAACACCCGATCCACCTGTAAGGTGCGTCGCACTTCCTCCACCGCATTGTTGAGGATTTGCTCCAAATTGAGGGATTGGCGAATCCGTTGCCCCAGATTAGCGAGGAGTTTTTCCTGCTGGGCCTGTTGGCGCACCTGATTTTCGGCTTGTTTTAGGGAGTTAATATCGGTGTTACTCGCTAACCAATAGCCAATTTCCCCTGAACTATCGGGCAACGGTAACATCTGCAGCAGTTGCCAACGGTAGGCCCCATCCCCCCGCCGTAGGCGATACTCCAATTCAAAGAAAATGCCATTCGCTAACCCATCCTGCCACTGTTCTAAAATCAAGGACAATTCATCCGGGTGGATAAACCGTTGCCACGCCGTCCCCAAAACCTGGTTCTTTGGCTGTCCCAGATAGTCTAGGGTGCGTTGATTACAGTCCTCCACCTCCCCCGTGGCCGTTAAACGCCACACCAAATTCGGGAGGGTTTCCAGGAGGTTGCGATATTCTTCCTCGCTGGCTTGCCATTGCGCTAGCACCCGTTGGCGGTCTGTCACATCTCGGATCGCGATCAAGGAACAGGGTTGTCCTTGCCAGAGAATGGTGGTGGATTTAAGTTCCCCAATGCCGGAGGTCTGGTCCGGTAACACAATGGTAATTTCGGTGGGATTCTGGGGGGCGATCGCCACCCCTAGGTGGGACTGCAATAACTGACAGGGGGTGCTGCCGAACATTTGACAGGCCACCGGATTGGCATAAATCACCGTCCCGCCCTGATCCACAATCAAAATGCCGTCCGCGATGGTATTGATCAACGTCTGGAGTTGATCTTCGCGGGTTTGTAGGGCTGCCTTGGTGCGTTGGTTTTCGTTGATATCTCTCTCTAAGGTTGTCAATAATGCTTCAGGTTGTAACTGCTCAATCCATTGGTAGGGCGTCACCCAACCGTGTAATTCCCCTGTGCACTGGCTTACTACCACGTAGTCCCCCCTCTGTTGTTGCAGCACTTGACGGGCTTGGGAATAACTGCAACCGATGCGACAGATGGGGGAGGGGGGCATCCCATCCACCTCGATGCGTTGCTGGGGATGGAGGGGAAACTGAATTAAATAATCGTTAAGACTCAAACATTGCACCCGCCCGGCCTGGGAGTCAGCGGGCACGATCAGGGGCATCGCCCCAAGTTGATGTTCACAACAGCGTTGCCCCAACTCCCCCACCGTTACGGGGGTTTCCAATAAACTGACGGGGGTTGCCACAGCATGCAACGGTAATCGTTGCCAAACCTGCTCTAAATCAAGGCAGCGCACCATGTTGCCAATGCTCAGGAGTCCCCAACCCTGTTGTTTCTCATTCCAGATGGGGAGGACGGTGGTTGATGTTTGGGAAAATGCACTAATCAGTGCGGAAAAAGAAGGTAATTCGTCAAGGGTTAGGGGCTGACTCACCGGTAGGCAAATATCTGCCAACGTCCCGGTTACCGTCCCTTGCTCCCCCCATAGGGCCCCCGCCAACTGCCAATCCGGTAACAAACCCACCAAAGTGTTTTCACGGCACACCACGGCCCAACTAACGGGGGCGATACCTTGACATAACCCCAGTGAACGCTGGCGAAAATAATCCCCCCAAAGGGCGATCGCCTCCATTACCGTTAACTCTGCGGACAGGGATAATGGCTCCCAGTCAATGGCCGTGGGAATCTCCTCACTGTAGCGGGATACAAAACTCATCAATGATTAAGGACAATCGTAAAAGACAAGGATCGACGAACGGTGTGGGGACAAGAAAACAATAACCTCCTCTAAACTAACCCTAATTGCCCGTCTCAGCGCATCTTTTCATAACTTCATGTCGATGGAGTAGGCTATGATTCCGGTCTTGTCTGGGGGGAATGGGGTGCCCAGGGACTGCCTTTTGCCTTTAAACTTGATTACTGGTTTGTGTAACGTCAACCCACCCTTGCTAAACCTGCTCTCACACTCTGTTGGAGGTCTGCTGTGCTGACATTGGGCGTCAATATCGATCATGTGGCAACGATTCGCCAAGCTCGCCGTACGGTGGAACCCGATCCGATCGCCGCTGCGGTTTTGGCTGAATTAGCGGGGGCCGATGGCATTACTGCCCATCTCCGGGAAGACCGTCGCCATATCCAAGAACGGGACGTGGAAATTCTACGGCAAACCGTCCGCACCCATTTGAACCTGGAAATGGCCGCCACCCGGGAAATGGTGGCGATCGCCCTGAAGCTCAAGCCCGACTATGTCACCCTGGTCCCGGAACGGCGGGAGGAAGTCACCACGGAAGGGGGATTAGATGTGGCGGGCAATTTGGATCATATTTTGGGGGTTGTCCATGAACTGCAGGGCCGGGACATTCCCGTCAGTTTATTCATTGATCCCGATCAAGGCCAGATTGACGCTGCGGCCAAAACCGAGGCCCAATTAATTGAACTCCACACCGGCAGCTATGCCAATGCCCACGGCCATGATCAAGTCCGGGAGTTGCAGGCCCTGCGTCGGGGCTGTGAATGGGCCCTAGAACAAAATTTACGCATTAATGCTGGGCACGGCTTGACCTATTGGAATGTGCGCCCCGTGGCCGAACTTCCCGGCATGGAAGAATTAAACATCGGCCATAGCATCATGAGTCGGGCTATTTTGGTGGGGATGGAACGGGCCGTGCGGGAAATGAAATTAGCCCTGTTAGGGCAGCCGTTTTGACCCCGTAATCATGATAAGTTAGAGAATCCTGTGGGGGGTGAACTGAACCTCTGACAATCATTTGAGCGCTTTAAATCCAATTTTTTATGACCACTTATTATTACGTTTTAGCCAGCCAAAAATTTTTACTTGAAGAAGAACCCTTTGAAGAGGTCCTCAAGGAAAGACGGCGTAATTATGCTGAAAAAAATCAGGAAATTGATTTTTGGCAAGTGATGCAACCGGCCTTTTTAAATGCCCCGGCATTGGCCGCCGTCAAAGCAAAGGCCCCGGAAAAAAATGTCGCCATTGTCACCACCAATAAATCCTTTAGCGTTTGGCTCAAGTTACGGCTGGAATATGTGTTGACCGGCGAATTTGAAGCCCCCTCCGATACCATTCCCGATCCCTTGGCGTCTTTGTCCTAATCCCCAAGGGGATATCTGACCGGCTTACCCGTTGTGAGTGCTCTCCCCTTATGCCCGTTTCAATTTTTTTAACAGGCGATCGCCGAGTAAGCTCACCTCTGGGACTTTCGCCCCCCAGGCCCCCAGGGCAAACAGTCCTATGATGATCGCCGACATAATCGACAATTCCAGCAGTCTTAGGACTAAATTCCCTGATCCCCAGTAAGTTTCCCACAGCAAACTACTTTGCCAACCAATGACCCCGGCGATCGCCGCAATACCCGTTAATTTGGCAATATCTAGCCCCCAGTTAAATAGCGGTAATCCCCCTAAACGGCGATCGAGCATTCCCAAAAAGACCACCAGGGAAAATAAATTCACCCCCACCGTTGCCATCACAATCCCCACCGTGCCAAAGGGTTTGTAGAAGAGAAAATCCAATAGGGCATTCAAGAAAATATTAAACGCACTGACCCGAAAGGGACTGTTGCCATCCCCCAGTGCATAGAAGACCCGCACCAACACATCCCGCCCTAAATAAAAAAACATCCCTAACCCATAGGCTGCTAACACCGGGGCAACGGCGGCGGCGGCTTCGGCATTAAAAGCCCCCCGTTGGTAAATGACCTGGACAATGGGGGTGGCTAAGCCCATCAAAATGGCAGTGAGGGGGAGCATGGTCAACGCACTTAGCAATAACCCCTGACGGATGCGTAATTTGAGTTCCGGCCAATCATCGGGATCGGTTAAGCGGGAAAACACCGGCAGGAAGGGCACCAAAATCATATTGGAAATAATGCCCAGGGGGGTCAATGCCACAAAATTGCCATAGCGCATGGCGGCGGCGGCATTGGGAATAAAGGAAGCAAAAAAGAGATTGGTGGCAAAGTTGATATACAACATCCCCGAGGAGAGGGTGGCAGGAATTAACACCTGCATCACGTCCCTGACCCCTGGTAACCCCACCTCAAACCGGAGGCGAAATTTCCCCATCCCCGCCTTTGCCTGGGGGACAATTTGGGCTAACCATTGCAATACCGCCCCGGCCGTCGTCCCCCCGGCCAATAACAACGATCCCAGTAACCAATGTTGGGGGGTGTTGAGTTGATCCCCCAACTGCCACACCGCTACCCCGAGACCCAAAATCACCGTAATACTGGACAGTAAAGGGCTAATACTGGGTAACAAATATTGATCCGCCGCATTCAAGGTACCAAAGCCAATGCCAATCAGCCCGGCTAACAGGGCCATGGGGGCCATAATTTGCAGTTGTTGCACCGCAATCCGTCGGGTTTCCGGTTCCAGCCCTGGGGCGAGGACATCAATAAATAAGCCCGCGCCGATGACCAAGATTAACGTCACCCCTAATAAAACCAGGCTCACTAACGTCGTCACGGTTTCCACCAAGGGGGCCGCTTCGTCCTTGCTCCGTTTAGAGAGAACACTGACCAGGGCACTGTGGAAAGGGCCATTGATCCCCCCTAGGAGGATAAACAGAAAGCCAGGGATCACATAGGCATAGGCATAGGCGTTAACGACTGTACCAACCCCAAAGGCGGCGGCAATGATCTGTTCTCGCACAAGGCCAAAGACCTTACTGATTAAGGTGGCGATCGCCACAATTCCTGCGATCCCCACTAAGGATCGGGATGATTTACCGGATTGAGACACAGGGCAGATTGCAATAAAGTAAGGCACTATTATCAGGGAAGAACGGGGTTTCGACCTAATTGTTTCCCCGATTTCCCCATCGACCCAGGGACGCTGTACGCTGATCCCCCACTCTGATAGACTCTTGACTAATAACTTTTATCCAGACAGGCTAGGGAAACCTAATCAGCAGTTGGGAGGATTCAATTCGTGGACAGTACACTCGGTTTAGAAATTATTGAAGTCGTTGAACAGGCGGCGATCGCCTCGGCGAAATGGATGGGCAAGGGTGAAAAAAACACCGCTGACCAAGTTGCCGTAGAAGCCATGCGTGAACGGATGAATAAGATCCACATGCGTGGTCGCATCGTGATTGGAGAAGGGGAACGGGATGACGCCCCCATGCTCTATATCGGCGAAGAGGTTGGTATTTGTACCAGAGACGATGCTAAAACCTATTGCAACCCCGACGAATTAGTCGAAATTGATATTGCTGTTGATCCCTGTGAAGGCACCAACCTAGTTGCCTATGGTCAAAACGGATCCATGGCTGTGTTGGCCATTTCCGAAAAAGGGGGTCTGTTTGCTGCCCCGGATTTCTACATGAAAAAACTGGCTGCGCCCCCGGCCGCCAAAGGTCATGTGGACATCAACAAATCCGCCACGGAAAACCTGAAAATTCTCTCCGACTGTCTCAACCGCACCATCGAAGAATTGGTGGTGGTGGTCATGGATCGCCCCCGTCATAAAGAGTTAATCCAAGAGATCCGCACCGCCGGGGCCCGGGTTCGTCTGATTAGTGACGGTGACGTCTCTGCCGCCATTTCCTGTGCCTTTTCGGGAACCAACATCCACGCTCTGATGGGGATCGGTGCCGCCCCCGAAGGGGTTATCTCCGCCGCCGCCATGCGTTGCCTGGGGGGTCACTTCCAAGGACAACTGATTTATGATCCTGAAATTGTCAAAACGGGATTAATTGGGGAAAGCCGGGAAGGGAATATTGAACGGTTAACCTCCATGGGTATTAAAGATCCTGACGCAGTTTACGATTGTGAACAGTTAGCCTGTGGTGAAACAGTCCTATTTGCCGCCTGTGGTATTACCCCCGGTACGTTAATGGAAGGGGTGCGCTTCTTCCACGGTGGTGCCCGTACCCAAAGTTTGGTTATTTCTAGCCAATCTAGCACCGCCCGTTTTGTGGATACCGTTCACATGGTTGAAAAACCCAAAGTTATTCAACTACACTAAATCTGTGCGGCGCTAGTTTCCCCTAGCCGCCTGCATTGATCAACGTCACCACCCTCGCCAGCTCAGGCACCTCTCCTTCATTAGGGGAGGGGGTGAGGGGGGCTGACCCACGAATCCTGTAGAAGTGTTATACAAACCGGCGCAGTAAGATATACCTTGGTACAGAATTCCGAATATCTCCGTTGCGGGGATGCCACGGAACCTAAGTCGATGAGGACTTTTGCAACATGACTGGTAAAGCGGCCACTCGTTATGTGATGGCGTTGGATCTGGGAACCACCGGCAACCGGGCCATCCTGTTCGATCGCCAGGGACAGATTGTCGGACAGGCCTATAAAGAATTGACCCAGTGTTATCCCAAAGCGGGCTGGGTAGAACATGACCCCCTGGAAATTTGGCACGATACCAAAACCGCTATGGAAACGGTGGTCAAGGAGACGGGCATCGATCCCCAGGCGATCGCCGCCCTGGGTTTGACGGTGCAGCGGGAAACCTGTTTGCTCTGGGATAAAACCACCGGCCAGCCCCTCCATCCGGCGATCGTTTGGCAAGACCGGCGTACCGCAAGTTATTGCCGAGACCTGGAGGCAAAGGGCCATGTTAAAGAGGTGTATGACCGCACCGGTCTGGTCTTAGATGCCTACTTTTCCGCTACCAAACTCCATTGGCTGTTGTCCTGGGCTAAGAAACATACGGATGTGGATTTAGCCAATGTCCTTGCGGGAACCATTGATACCTGGGTGTTGTGGAACTTAACCGGGGGAAAAGAGCATCGCACTGACCACAGCAACGCCAGCCGCACCATGCTGTTAAACATTGAAAACCAGGCCTGGGATCAAACCCTACTGGATTTATTTGACATTCCGTCCCAGATCATGCCCGCAGTTCAGCCCAGCTTAGGGCAGTTTGGCGTAACGGATCCTGCCCTTTTAGGCGCGGAAATTCCCATCACTGCTATCTTTGGCGATCAACAGGCCGCCCTCTATGCCCACGGTTGCGATCGCCCGGGATTATTGAAATGTACCTATGGCACGGGGGCGTTTTTAGTGGTTAACACGGGGCAAACCGTTACCCGTTCCCAGCACCGCTTACTCTCCACCATTGCCTGGACGCAGACCCAAGCCGATGGTCAAATCAAGGTAGATTACGCCCTCGAAGGCAGTATGTTCACCGCCGG
>JAYKHU010000087.1:0-25062 GCA_035285105.1 Synechocystis sp. | reverse complement strand
TTCTCCTAGCCCACTTGGAGTGATGGTAGCCAGCTCACTAACGCTGGAAAGATAATAATCAGCAATAAAATAAAAACTTGTAAACCAATAAATGGCAATGCACCGCGATAGATTTGACCGGTGGTTAGATTATCTGGGGCAACACCGCGTAAATAAAACAGGGCAAAACCAAAGGGGGGGGTTAAAAATGAGGTTTGTAAATTGGCCCCCACAATGACGCCATACCAAATGAGATCCAAGCCTAAACTTTCCGCAACGGGCTTAAACAGGGGTAGGACAATAAAGGCAATTTCAAAGAAGTCAATAAAAAAGCCCAGAATAAAAATGGTGATCATGCTAATTGCTAAAAAGCCGATTTCACCGCCGGGCAGGTTTGCCAACAGGTTAAACATAAATTGATCCCCGTCCAAACCCCGGAAAACCAAACTAAATGCCGTTGATCCCAGCAAGATAAACATCACCATACTGGTAATTCTTAACGTCGCTTCACAGACTTCCCGCAAGGCTTTCCAGGTTAAGCGTTGGTTGAAATAGGCTAAGGCGATCGCCCCGATGGATCCCACTGCACCGGCTTCCGTCGGCGTGGCAATACCAAAGAAAATACTGCCCAAGACCAGAAAAATCAACGCCAACGGCGGCACCATCACCTGCAACATCCGCTTTCGCAGGGCCGCGCCGCCAATGTTCCGCACTTCGGCAGGTAAGGGGGGGGCTAGTTCAGGTTTAAGCCAAGCAATCCCTAACACATAGAGGGCAAAACTCCCAGCCATCAGCACACCGGGGATCAACGATCCCATGAAGAGATCCCCCACAGAAACCCCCAGTTGATCCGCTAAAACAATTAGCACCACACTGGGGGGAATAATTTGTCCCAGGGTTCCCGACGCCACAATCACCCCCGACGCCAGTTCCTTGTTGTAGCCATAGCGCAACATAATGGGCAGGGAAATTAAGCCCATAGCCACCACTGTCGCCGCCACAACCCCGGTGGTGGCCGCCAGCATCGTCCCCACTAGAATGACCGCCAGTGCCAACCCTCCCCGTAAACGTCCCAAAATAATGCCCATGGTTTCCAGCAACTGCTCAGCAATGCCAGACTTTTCCAGCATGGACCCAAGGAAAATAAAAAAGGGGATCGCCAAGAGGGTGGCATTGGCCATAATGCCAAAAATCCGCTGGGGCATAGCAGAGAGAAAAATGGGGTCAAAGGCACCTAAGGCACTGCCTAGAATGGCGAAGAGAATGGCAACCCCTCCGAGGGAAAAAGCCACAGGATAACCAATACTTAAAAAGATAAAAGCCCCAACGAACATCAATGGGCCAAGCCAGGCATGATCCGCTGCACTCATGATTTATCTCCTACGGGGATGGAAACGCCGCAGATAATCGCTAAATTTTTGATCGCCACAGCAATCCCTTGCAAGATTAGCAGTAAGAAACTCACCAAAATCATTGTTTTAATCGGATAGCGGGGCAAACCACCGGGATCAGGGGACATTTCCCAAATTTGCCAGGAATTGATCACTGATCCCCAGGAATAAAAAATCACTAAGCCACAAAAGGGGAACAAAAAGAAAAGTGTGCCCAGAAAATTCACCCAGGCCCGTTGGCGATCGCCGAGGGATTTATAGACAATATCCACCCGGACATGGTCATTTTTTTGCAACGTGTAGGCGGCGCCCAGCAGAAATATCAGATCAAATAAATACCATTGGGCTTCCAACAGGCTATTGGAGGAAAGATTGTGGCCAATCAGTTTACCTACATAGCGACCGACCACATTCCAACTACCGATCGCCAGCATCACGAGGGTAAGCCAGGCGGTTAATTGGCCAATCCAGGCAATACCCCGGTCAATCCCCTGGGCTAGGGTTAATAATTTTTGCAAGGTGATACACTCCCCCACGGTACGGAAAATCCCCGCTATTGATTAACGGGGACGTAATTTTGAATCAGCAAGTTTCTAGAGTTTGACTTCGATATCAACCCCGGCGGGTAAATCTAACTTCATCAAGGCATCAATGGTTTTGGAAGAGGGTTGGTAGATATCAATGATGCGACGGTGGGTGCGGGTTTCAAAATGCTCCCGGGAATCTTTATCAACGTGGGGCGATCGCAGCACACAATAAATCTTACGTTTTGTTGGTAAGGGGATTGGCCCTACAGCAGCGGCATTGGTGCGGTTAGCGGTTTCAACAATCTTGTCGCAGGATGTATCGAGGAGGCGACGGTCAAAGGCTTTGAGGCGAATCCGAATTTTTTGTTGTTGCAAAGTTGCCATGGAAAGTTAACTCAAATGATGGAAATTGTTTAGTTGTCAAGGTTCAGAAAAGTGGGTAATCGGCGGGGCCAGTCCAGTCAGACGTCACTTACTGAAACTAACCCAGCGCCCATTACATCATGGTTGTTTTAAGTGCCAAAAGCTACTTCAAAATCTTAGAAACAACGCCGGCACCGATGGTACGACCCCCTTCACGGATCGCAAAACGCATCCCTTGTTCGATGGCGATCGGGTTGATCAGCTCAACGGTCATTTTGATACGATCGCCGGGCATTACCATTTCTACAGCGCTACCATCGTCAGCGGTGTAGCTCTTGATGGTACCGGTTACGTCGGTGGTCCGTACATAGAATTGAGGACGGTAGTTGGCAAAGAAGGGGGTATGGCGACCACCTTCTTCTTTTTTGAGGACATAAACTTCCCCTTCAAACTCCGTGTGGGGGGTGATGGAACCGGGCTTAGCGAGGACCATGCCGCGCTCGATATCTTCTTTTTGAATCCCCCGGAGGAGTAGACCGACGTTGTCCCCAGCCATCCCTTCGTCCAGGGTTTTTTGGAACATTTCCACCCCGGTAACGGTGGTGTTGCGGGTATCTTTAATCCCAACGATTTCCACGGTTTCACCGACTTTGACCTTACCCCGTTCGATCCGACCCGTGGCAACGGTCCCTCGACCTGTGATCGAGAAAACGTCTTCCACCGCCATCAAGAAGGGTTTGTCAACTTCCCGCTCGGGGGTGTCGATGTAGTCATCAACGGCTTTCATGAGGTCAATAATTGCAGCTTTGTAATCCGCATCCCCTTCGATCGCCTTGAGGGCAGAACCGGCAACGATGGGAATATCATCCCCAGGAAAATCGTAGTCGCTGAGTAATTCCCGAACTTCCAATTCCACCAGTTCAAGCAACTCTTCGTCGTCCACCATGTCTTTCTTGTTCAAAAAGACCACCAGTTTGGGAACCCCAACTTGTTTCGCCAACAGGATGTGCTCACGGGTTTGGGGCATGGGACCATCGGCAGCGGACACCACCAGAATGGCACCATCCATTTGCGCCGCCCCGGTGATCATGTTTTTCACATAGTCAGCGTGGCCGGGGCAGTCAACGTGGGCGTAGTGACGGCTATCGGTTTCATACTCAACGTGGGCCGTGTTGATGGTGATCCCCCGGGCTTTTTCCTCCGGAGCCGCATCAATATCTTCATATTTCCGGGCTTTAGCGCCACCCAATTCCGCTAAGGTCATGGTGATCGCCGCCGTTAGGGTGGTTTTGCCGTGGTCAACGTGACCAATGGTGCCAATGTTTACGTGGTCTTTCGTCCGTTCAAATTTTGCGCGTGCCATGAATAAATAATTCCTTTGATTGTTTCTAAGAGTTCAGTTCACAAAGAACCGACGGTTTAGACATACCCTCTGCTTTTGGCGATAATCGCCTCGGCAACTGTGCGGGGAATTTCAGCATAATGGCTAAATTCCATCGAAAAAATCCCCCGACCCTGGGTTTTTGACCGAATATCGGTCGCATAACCAAACATTTCCGCTAATGGAACACTAGCAGTCACTTTGGCTATGGCTTGCTCCGTTTCCTGGCCCTCAATTTGTCCCCGACGGGAATTGAGATCGCCGATCACATTGCCGACGAAGTTTTCTGGAACTTCGATTTCAACTTTCATGACCGGCTCCAACAGAACAGGAGAAGCTTGGGTAACGGCCTCGCGGATTGCCATGGAACCGGCAATTTTAAAGGCCATTTCTGACGAGTCCACATCATGGAAGGATCCATCAATGAGGGTGGCTTTCAGGTCAATGACCGGGTAGCCCGCCAGCACCCCCGACTCACAGGCTTCTTTCATTCCTTGTCCCGAGGGGGCGATATATTCTTTGGGAATAACGCCGCCAACGATTTTGGAATTAAACTCAAAGCCTGAGCCAGGTTCCAATGGCTCTACCTCGATCACCACATGCCCATATTGCCCTTTCCCACCACTCTGACGAATAAACTTCCCTTCTGCTTGGACTGACTTACGGATGGTTTCCCGATAGGCAACCTGGGGTGCCCCCACATTGGCTTCCACTTTAAACTCTCTCAGCATTCGATCCACCAGGATCTCGAGGTGTAATTCCCCCATTCCAGCAATTACTGTTTGATTGGTTTCCGGGTTAATGCTGACCCGAAAGGTGGGATCTTCCTCTGATAAGGATTGCAACGCTTTGGAAAGCTTATCCATATCCTGCTTGGTTTTCGGCTCCACTGCCACCGAAATCACCGGCTCAGGAACATAAAGAGACTCTAAAATAATGGGGTGTTGATCATCGCAGAGGGTATCCCCCGTTAAGGTGTTTTTGAGTCCTAACACGGCCCCCAAATCCCCGGCATTTAATTCATCTACTTCGATACGGTCATCGGCTTTCAGCACAATCAACCGGGAAATCCGCTCTTTGGTTTCCTTGGTGGAGTTAAGGACGTAACTGCCTTTCTTAAGGGAACCCGAGTAGACTCGAATAAAGGTTAACCGCCCAAAGGGATCGGCCATGACTTTAAACGCTAAGGCTGACAGGGGTGCTTGATCATCGGCGGGGCGGGCTTCCACTTCCCCGGTCGGTAAATGACCTTCGATCGCCGGCACTTCGATGGGGGACGGTAGATAGTCCACCACCGCATCTAACAATAACTGCACCCCTTTATTTTTGAATGCAGAGCCACACAGGAGGGGCACCATGGTGCCGGCGATCGTCCCTTTTCTTAAGGCAGCGATAATCTCCTCTGCACTGAGGGCTTCTCCTTCCAAATATTTTTCCATCAAAGTATCGTCGGTTTCTGCCACCGCTTCCACCAATATTGTCCGATACTCGTCAGCTTGATCTTTGACTGCAGCGGGGATGGGGACTTCCTGAATATCAGTGCCCAGATCATTTTTGTAGAGATAGGCCGTCATCCGCACTAAATCCACAATCCCTTCAAAATCCCCTTCGCTACCGATGGGAATTTGCACCGGCACTGCATTGGCCCGGAGGCGATCGCCAATTTGTCGATAAACTTTAAAAAAGTTGGCTCCGGTGCGGTCCATTTTGTTGACAAAAGCAATGCGGGGCACCGTGTAACGATCTGCCTGCCGCCAAACAGTTTCCGATTGGGGTTGTACGCCGCCAACGGAACAAAATACTGCCACCACCCCATCTAGGACTCGCATGGAACGTTCCACTTCAATGGTGAAATCCACGTGCCCCGGGGTGTCAATGATATTAATATGATGGGCTCGCCAATCTGTACTAATCGCAGCGGCGGTAATGGTAATGCCCCGCTCCCGCTCCTGGGCCATCCAATCCGTCACCGCAGTCCCTTCATGGACTTCGCCAATTTTGTGGACAACACCGGAGTAAAACAAAATCCGCTCCGTCGTGGTCGTTTTCCCCGCATCAATGTGCGCGGCAATGCCAATATTGCGGATGCGATTGATGGGAACTGGACGGGACATACTTGCTGGACTCCTAAGGGGGACTCAACCTAGATAGGGCTGCTCTCAATCCTTTCGACCAAAAATCAGGAGAGCATTAACAATTCTATACGTTTTCTATAACATTTCTTAACTTTGAGGGAAGGAAATTCCACAAAAGACCGGTGAAAGGGGCGATCGCCCCCTGCTTCGCACCAGATCCTTAATAGCGGTAGTGGGCAAAGGCTTTATTCGCTTCGGCCATCCGGTGGGTTTCTTCCCGTTTTTTGATGGCGGCACCGGTTTCGTTGGCCGCATCCATAATTTCGTTGGCTAACTTACTTTCCATGGTCCGTCCTCCCCGCACCCGGGAGAAATGCACTAACCAACGCAGGGCGAGGGCGGTTCCCCGGGCAGGACGCACTTCCATGGGCACTTGATAGGTGGCACCACCCACACGACGGGCTTTCACTTCCACCAGGGGGGTTAGGTTTTTGATGGCTTTTTCAAAAACTTCTAGGGGATCTTCTCCGGTTTTTTCGCCGATGGTTTTGAGCGCATTGTAGACAATGCTAGCGGCTAGGGATTTCTTGCCAGAGCGCATTACCCGCCGGATGGTCATGCTTAATAATGTGCTGTTATAGACGGGATCGGGAGGAACAGGACGCTTTTTGACGTTTCCACGACGAGACATGATGGTTACTCTAGTTAATGATTAAATAATGCAATAATCTCCCCAATAAACTGAGGAATAAGGACGAAAAAACTTGAAGCTAATGATTATCTTGAGGATATTCGGGACGAGGATATTTCGGCTAGCGGGACGGAATAACTGTAGTTAACGTTACATCATTTCCGCTAAGCAACCGTTAGACTATTACGATTACTTGGCTTTTTCTCGCTTAGTTCCATACTTTGAGCGACCTTGTTTGCGGTCTTTGACCCCCGTTGCATCCAAGGTGCCGCGCACAATATGGTAACGCACACCGGGTAGATCCTTAACCCGACCACCCCGGATCAACACAACAGAGTGCTCTTGTAAATTGTGACCAATGCCGGGAATATAAGCGGTGACTTCAAAACCAGAGGTTAAACGCACCCGAGCCACTTTTCGTAGGGCTGAGTTGGGTTTTTTAGGGGTTGTGGTATAAACACGAGTGCAAACGCCCCGACGTTGGGGACATTGCTTGAGGGCTGGGGATTTTGTTTTCTTCTTGATTTTCGAGCGTTCGCTGCGAATGAGTTGCTGAATAGTTGGCATGTTTTAAATATAGTGAGGATTAGGCACAATCTCCTAACCGTTGAGAATCATTGACAAATTTTCATCATACGTGTCTATGACTAAGGGTGTCAACCTTTATTGTCTAACCCTGACAACCAATGGGAAAACTGGGGGGTGAGATGGGCTAAATCTGGAGGGCGGTCAATATCCGGTAAGGGGGGAAGAACCTGGTGACCCTCGCCAGTATGTTCAATTTTGGCGAGGGTCTGGGCGTAGACTTGGTCCGTTCCCCAATCGATCTGTTGGAAATATTGGGGGCGGGGGGCCGTGAGACCGAGCAGATAATACCCGCCATCGAGGGCGGGGCCAATCACCGCCTGATGGGTGTCTAAGGCTTCAAACGCTGTTATTAACAGTTCGCTGGTAATAAAGGGACAATCAATGCCAATAACCATCACCTTGTCACTACCCTGGGCAAAGGCGGCCTGAAATGCCCCCTGGAGGCGATCGCCAAGATCCCCTTCCTGTTGAGAGGCGTAATCCAAGTCCGTTCCCAACCACTGCTGCATCTGAGTTTCCGTGCCGCCGGTATAAACCAGGGTGATGGCGATCGGCTGGTGCTGACTCAATTGAGTAGCAATCTTGACAACGTGCTCCGTCAGTTGCCGCTGTAAACTTGCTGCCCCCCCTGGCCCTAACGCTGGAATGAGACGGGTTTTGGTGCGACCCGGGACGGGAAAGCGCGTAAAAATTAGTAATTGGTGTAAACCCATAACACAGTTGACCCTAGGCGCTGCGGTTTTGTCGTCCCCATGCCAACAAGGACGTTAGTCAATGTTTTGTCCCCTAAGCCATTGGCGAAACTCCCTCAGGGCAGCGGTTTCCCCGATCGCCAAACTCCGTTGAATCAACCCCGGTATCCGCTCGGGGGGTAAAAAGGGAAAGGTGGGGCTGAGGTCAACCCCTTGATATTGTTGCGATTCTGGGTTCAGCACAAATATCCTGAGGCGATCGCCGTTAAAGCGCCAAATTTCCGGCACGCCCAAATTGCTGTAGATGGGAAATTTGTCCAATGACCCACTGGTAATATCAATTTCTAAAACGAGATCCGGCGGGGGATCGATGGTGAGGTCAATGTGTTGTTTGCCCCGTACTTGGGGTTCATGTTGGAGGTAATAACAGGAATCTGGCTCTACCCCCTGGCGGGTTTTATCGATTCTCAGGGTTAACGAGCCAAACTTTTTCAGATTCAGACCTAACTCATCGGCAATGACAAAAATGACGCTCTCAATCAAGCGATTGTTATTTTCGTGGGTACCCAGAGGACTCATAATTTCCAAAATGCCACTGCTATAGGCTAGTCTTTGCCCCCGCTGTTCCCCCAACTCCGCCAGTAAACAGTTAAAGGTATTCCAGCTAACCGGGTTAAGAAGAACCAGATTATCCGCTTTGGGTAATGGGGAACTTTCCTGGTGTTGGGTGTTGAGATCAACTAGCATTTGACCATTCCTCCCTTGGGTTTGGACTACGATCAATTACGCTTTTAGGGGAACTTTAAAGACCCAATCTTGGTATTTCGGCTCACGGTTTTCCGTAATGGCTGTTAACAGGGTACGCAGTTTTTCCGTAATCGGGCGATCGCCACTGAGCTTAAAGTTTTCAATTTGTTTAACAGGGGTGATTTTTGCCGCCGTGCCACTTAAAAAGACTTCATCGGCAATCATCAATTCCGATTTATCAATGGGGCGTTGGCAGGTGGGAATGCCCAAATCCGCCGCAATGGTCAGGATACTATCCCGGGTAATTCCTTCTAAAATGTCCTGTTCGTGGCCCGGGGTGATAATTTGACCGTTGCGGACCATGAAAATATTCATTCCCGTTGCTTCACAGACTTTCCCTTGGCTATTCATCAAAATCGCTTCGTCGAAGCCCGATTCCACCGCTTCAGTTTTGGCTAACGCTGAAGTGATGTAGGCAGCGCTAATTTTGCCCCGCAGGGGAAAACTGCGGTCTTCTTGACGATACCAAGAGCTAATGCGGCAACTGACCCCATCCGCCGAGAGGTAATCGCCCATTTCTAGCCCATAGACTAAAAAGTCTTTTTCCAGATTATGTAATCGGGGGGCGATGCCTAACCCAGAGCTATAGACCAAGGGGCGGATATAAAAAGAAGTGTTGGGTTGATTCTTTTGCACGAACTCAACAATGATTTGCTGAATTTTGGCGGGGCTAATCTCGTAATGCAAAAACTTGGCACTCTTACTGAGGCGATCGCCGTGACGGTCGAGGCGAAAGAGCAGAATGGTGTTGGGATCGGCCGGATCGGGAATCCCCCGTAACCCCCCAAAGGCCGCCGTACCATAGTGGAGGGCATGGGTGGCGACGGAGAGTTTAGCCTCTTCAAACGGGATAAAATGCGATTCAAAATAGGCGATCGGCAGAAACTTATGCATTGCAAAATCAATAAAAAGGCCCGTATTCCCCAGGAGTTAACCCCGATCATCCAGAGGGGGAGTGTTTTCTCAGTAATCGTCAAGGGTTTGAGAAAGTCGTGTTCAGGAATTCCCCAACCAACCGGCAAGATTATGACGTTGCGCGTCCGAGGGGTCTGATAGGGGGACGACTTCGTAACGGTTTGCTTGGGGCGCAGCTAATTGAACCTCAACTGTCCGCAGCAAATCCCGGTGAAACACCGTTAACTGAATCATATCATTGGCTTGGTAGTCTTTTAGCCGCTGGGGTAACTGCTCTGCATTGACGCGGATGCCATCGATCGCCAACAGTTCATCCTGGGGACTAATGCCGGCCAGGGCAGCGGGGGACTGGGTGGCCACAAAGGTGATTTTTTCGTGACTCGCTTCGGATTTTACTTTGATCCCCAGGTAAGGGGTTAAATCTTCTTTGACGGCGTGGAGTTTGAGACCAAAGGGGTGCAGATAATCGTTGAGGGGTAATTCGGTGGTGCTATGGAGGGCCATCTGGAAAAAGTCCGTCAAATCTGTTCCGGCCACCTCGGCAATAATCGTTTCCAATTGCTCCGGGGTAAAGCCTGTTTCCGTTTGGCCAAATTCCGCCCACATCCGTCGCATCACATTATCAAAGGAGCGTTGGTTTTGATGGCGATCGCGGATTAACAGATCCAGCATTAACGTCACCAATTCCCCCTTGAGGTAATAGGACATCTGGCAATTATCACTGTGGGCATCCCGGCGGTAAAGCTTAATCCAAGCATCAAAACTTGATTCCGCCAGGGGTTGAACGGCTCGGCCGGGGGTGGTTAGGTAGCGGGTGATTTCTTTGCCCAAATTATTGAGATAGGTCTGACGGTCATACAAACCGGCCCTTAACGGAATTAGTAAATCGTAATAACTGGTGGTGCCTTCGGAAAACCACAGGGACGGGGTGTAATTCTCTTGGTCGTAATCAAACTGTTCCAGGGCGATCGGGCGAATGCGCTTAATATTCCAGAGGTGGAAAAATTCATGGGCCACCAACTGTAAAAAGCGTTGGTATTTTTCTGGCTCCCGGAAACCAAAGCGGGAATAATTCAACACACAGCAGTTTTTATGCTCTAACCCCCCAAAACCCTGATGGGCTAAATGCAACAAAAATAAATAGCGGTCGTAGGGTAACCCCCCAAATAACGCCGCCTCGGTTTCAATGATTTTCTGCGTGTCTTCAATCAACTGCTTGCCATTCAGATTACTGGCTCCCCACACCACGAACTGATGGGATTTTTCCGCCACCTCAAAGTCAAAGGTTTGATGGATGCCCACTTCCACCGGGCTATCCACCAGGGTGTCAAAATCCTGAGCATAAAACGTTGCCGCCCCCGTTGTGGTTTCCTGCTCTTTAAGGGGTAACGGGGTCGCAATCTGCCATGTGGGTTCCGGGGGAATGACCGTTAACGTTAGGGGGCATTGCTCATAACCCGGTACGTAGAAAAATAATGCCGCTCCGGTAAAGAAACCGTGGCTATCGTCAAGGTGGTTGGTGCGGACGGTCAAGTCATCGGCATAGATGCGATAGGCAATCGTGAGGGCATCCTCCCCCTGGGTGGTGATCTGCCAATGATTTTTACTCACCTTTTGAGACGGTAACGGCGACTGGGTAGCTTCCCCCCTAACAATAAAGTCCTGTAAATGCCGCACATATTCCCGGACGAGATAGGATCCCGGTGTCCAGACGGGAAATTTTAGATCTAAATACTCCCCTTGCCAGCCCTGTATGTGTAAGCGGACGTCAAAATAATGGCTTTGGGGTTGGGGCATGGCCACGTGATAGTGCAGGCGGAGGAGGGGATGGTTCATGGCAAGGGATTAGGGACAAAAGAGCCGAGCAAACAATGGGGATCAATAACAAGACCGATTGCAATAAATTTTAAAACTGCTTAGAGAAATGATGCAGTTTTTTCAGATCGGGTAAATAGTAACAGCCTTCCTCGGGCAGAATTTCTAATAATTGATGGGTTTGGAGGGTGGCCAAGGTATCTGCAACAATTTCAGCATCACAATGGACCATTTCCCCTAAGGTTTGGGGAGGAATGGCCACCAATTCAATGCCCCGATCCGTAGTGGGGCCATAGTTCTCGCCTAAATAAACCAAGGTTTTCATAATCCGACGGGCATCGGACTGGTGGGCAGACTTGAGACGGCGATAGAGATGGCGAATACGCTGGTTGGTGAGTTGCAGCAGGCGTTGTTGAAGATTGGACTCTTTGAGTAAAAGCTGCAAAAAGCGTTGGGCAGAAAAGTGGAGGGTCTGGGTGGGGGCTAGGGCGATCGCCTGATGGAGGGGAGGATAATCGTCAAAGACGGCCATGGTGCCTAGGTAGTCGCCCTGGCCAAAAATATCAAGGGTCTGTTCTTGCTCCCCGATGCGGGTGGAGATTTTCACCCAACCGTTGAGGATAAAGACCACATCCCGTCCCCATTCTTCTTGGTCAACAATAATGGCGTGGGCCGGAAAGGTCTTGATGTCTCCTAATTGCAGGATTTTGGCACAGGCTTCTGGGGGGACGCCTTGGAAAAAGGGAATATGGTCGGCGATCGCGTCGGGGTCCATGGGGGCGGAAATCAAATAGGGTCGAGTTATTCACAGTAGCAAGGATTTGACTCGATTTTAGGCAAAATTGGCGATCGCCATCCCAACGAACCAATGCCCCGCCGGGTTATATCGCCCCCCCACCGTGATTTTGGTGTCTGCTTTAAGGGTTTGCAATTGTTGATAAACTTCTGGCCGTTCCGTAATCAACGTGATGTTGGTGGCTGAGTGTTCTCGATTCTCTAGGATCAATTGATAGCAATTTTCCTCGGGTTTACAGAGTGTCCCCGTATAAACGGTGGGAGCGGCCGTCAAGGGAAGTGCAGCTTGAGCAACGTTCACCGGACAATACCCTGATTCAGGATAAGCGTCAGGATGGTCTAAATAATAGCGTTGCCAATGGGCCCAATCGGGATGATCCGGGGTCAGGTTAAATAAGGGAATAACCGCCGCTGGGGCCTGGCGATCGCCAATTAATGCCTCTTGCACATCCCGCACCGCTAAATCCTGGGGGTCACAATGTTGTTCAATACTGAGAGCGGCGATCATCCCCACCGCTTGTCCCGTATTCATCACCAACGGTTGCAGACGGCTACTGCCATTGGCAATATGGCTAACAGAAATATTTTTCTCACAGGGTAAGTAGCCCCGCCCGGAGACCGGAAGCACCGCATCGAAGGGAATGGTAAACGGCGTCCCCGTCCACCGTCCCCCCCACTGTAAGGATTTGGGGGCTAAGGGAAAGTCATAACCGGGATAATGGTGATCATTGGCGTAATTTCCCACTGCAATACTGGTCACCTGGTCATGGTGAGTGGGTAAAGGCGCTACCTGTCCCTGGGGTAAGATGTTGTTTTCCGTTAAGATTCCTTGACCCCGTAACCGCCGACTCTCTCGGTAGTAGGGATGGAGGGCAAAGGCGCTGGAACGCTGACCGGATTGGGGAAAAATGCCCGTTGCTAACTCTAAGGTGGGGGAATGTTCGGTCTGCAAATAATGGGCGTAGGTATAACTGTAATCGTAAGCCTCTTGCAAATATGCCTGTTTGTCTTCCTGACTTCCGATTAAACGGTTTAAATCTTGACCGTAATCGTTACCGGCGATCGGCCAATTGATCATGTAATGGCGATCGGGTAATTGCCCATAGGTTAAAAAATCGGTTTTACCATGGCGTTGCCAAGTGGTTTGAAAATCCTGACTCACCTCAATTTTGGGCGGATCAATCCGGGTTGAGGCTTTTCCCATTGCCTGCCGTAGCAGAAAAACCCAAGTGGGTGATTGCACCGGATATTGTTCTGTCATCTCATTGGGACCGAGGGGAGCACTGGGTTCGTTAAATTCCCCCTGCCATTCCCAACCCCAACGGTGGGGAATATCCCCCAGCGCCAGTAAATCCCCCAATTCTGTGCCATCTAAGGTGATTTGGGCCCGGATTTCATAGTGGGGAAACCTCACTCCCCCTAGGCGATCGCCCTCTTGCACCACGGCGATCGCCGTTTGATTGGCAATCCAAGTCAAATTGGGTAGTTGTTGCACCCAGTCCGCCAAAATTTTTGCCCCCATCCGGGGGTCAAAGGTAAACAAACTCACCCAACCGTGATCCAATCCGCCGGGTTGTTGATGCTGTAATGCCCGTAAGAATTGCCCCCAAATCCCCGTTTGCCAAGCCGCCAATTCATTGCCATCGGGGGCAGCAACCCCTGCTGAGGTCAACATTCCCCCCAACCAGGGTCCCTCACTGACTAGGATGGTTTTAATGCCCCGTCTTGCTGCTTGCAACGCCGCCGCCGTTCCGCCGACCCCACCGCCCACCACTAAAATCTCTGTGGTCAACTGTTCGATTTGTGTCCCCATAGCCAACCTAAATCCTGCTTTACCCCTGACTTTTCAACTAATCTAGGGTAAACGCTAACGGTTCGTTTTTTGTCAATTTTCCTAGTTTGCCATCACTATCAATGTCTTCGATTCCCCTGCCAACACCGACGAAAACCTATCCCATTGTGGAAACCTTTCACTCTTTGCAAGGAGAAGGCACATGGGCGGGGTGTAGCGCTTTTTTTATCCGTTTAGCGGGCTGTGATGTTCATTGCCCGTGGTGTGATCAAAAGGAAACTTGGCCAGCAAGCCACCATCCCCACACTTCTATTGAAACGTTGGTCACTCAAGCCTTAGCCGCTAAACCCGCTTTTGTGGTGATTACCGGCGGCGAACCGCTGATGCACGACCTCACGGATCTGTGTGCGGCGTTAAAACACCATCAACTGCGTTGCCATCTGGAAACCTCGGGGGCCTATCCCCTCTCAGGGACATTTGACTGGATTACCCTTTCCCCCAAACCGTATAAACCCCCCGTACCCACTATTTATTCCCAGGCCAGCGAATTAAAAATGGTTATTGCCCAGTTAGCAGACCTATCCTGGGCAGAAAGGGAAGGGGAAAAAGTTGATCCGCAGATTCCCCGCTTTTTACAACCTGAATGGGAAACCCCCACCAGTCAGGCGCTGATTTTTGACTATATTCTGACCCATCCCCATTGGCGGTTGAGTTTGCAGAGCCATAAATATTTGGGGGTGCGATAGGGATGGTTAAAGGCCCGTAGAACCAAAGCCCTTTTTCCCCCGTTGACTAGCCGACAGGGCATCAACCCTTTCAACTTCAACCTGTAGAACCGGGGCAATGACCATTTGGGCAATTTTCATCCCCGCTGTCACCGTAAATGGAATGGGACTGTGGTTAATCACAATCACCCCAATTTCGCCACGATAGCCGGCATCAATGGTGCCAGGGGAATTAAGAATCGTAATGCCATGGTTAAGGGCTAAGCCACTGCGGGGACGGATCTGGGCTTCGGTATGGGGGGGCAGTTCTATGGCAATGCCCGTTTGAATTAATTGGCGATCGCCAGGGGGCAATTCGTAGTGCTTTAGCGCAAATAAATCTAACCCCGCGTCTCCCCAGTGTTCATAACGGGGGACCGTGGCAGCGGCATCTAATTTGAGAATTTTGAGGCTAATGTTGGGCATTTAACGGGAAACGTTGCTGAAACCGTCTCTAGATTAGGGGCTGAACAAACAATCAATGACGCTTAAAAACGCAAAAATTGACCAATCGCCCCAGCGGTTTGCTCGGCCTGCTCTAAATGGGGGACATGGCCACACTGATCAATCCAAATCAGTTGATTATGCGGTAAGAGTTGGGCAAATTGGTGGGCGGCTTTCGTGCCCAGAATTTTGTCCTGTCGTCCCCAAATAATTAAGCTGGGCAGGGTTAGCTGGGGTAACTGCTGCCGGAAGGAACCGTAGCCCCCACTTTTGGTAAAAGCAATTAACCCCTCACTCCAGCCAGGACAGCGTAAATGTGAACTGGCACAGGCTTGGGCATCAGCACTGGCAAAGCGTTTGTCATAGTAAGCCGTCTGACTAATATTTTGGCGGACGTTTGGGCTGGCCAAAAAACGGGTTAACCAACGGTCCACCGGGGGAAACATCAGGCGACTGGCAAAGGGTTGACTGGCTAGCCCCGCACTGTCGATCAAGATTAATTTCTCCACCCGTTCTGGAAAGCTGAGGCAAAAATCCAGGGCCGCCGCTCCCCCCATGGAAACCCCCACCAGCACCATCGGTGCTTGAATCCGTTCCTGCCAAAAACTATCCAGGTGCCGTTTAATGTTGGCGGGGGTCGGGGGAAATTGGGGATGACGTTCGGTAAAGCCAAATCCCAACAGATCCACGGCGATCGCCCGACAATGTGGGCTTAGGAGGGGCAATAGGCGTCGGAATTCCAGGAGGGAACTGTCGAAGCCATGGAGTAAGAGCAGCGGCGACCCTTGGCCCTGATCAATGTAACTGGTATTCACCGTCAGCGAGGATTGATCATCTTCCACGGCGATCGACACCGCCTGACATTGCCGCTGTTGCCAACAGTGAATGGAGGTTGATTCGGTAAAGGGGGGTAAGGTCGGCGTCTCAAGGGAGGTCATGGATTTCACCAAAAACAAATGCCATCAAGCTTAGTCTGAACAAGGTTTACTGGTTAGCAATTTCCCCCAAATTAAACAAAAATGGGACCGCAGAACCTTTCTCTCCTCCCATGACGAGTACCTTGGGCATGGGGGCCCCCCCTTCACGCCAAGCTTCGATCGCCTCTTTTTGTAGGACTAATTCCCCACCTTGGGCTTTGAGGGTTTCCGCTAACAAACGCTGGGCTTCCGCTTTCCCCTTAGCGCGGTTAATATCCGCCTGGGCCTGTTGTTCTGCTTCCTGAGCGACATAAACGGCCCGTTGGGCCCGCTGTTCAGCAATTTGTTTTTCTTCCACCGCTTTAGCAAACTCCGGCGAGAAGTTTAAATCAACAACGCTTGTATCTAAAACGATAATGCCGTATTTTTCCAGGCGAGAATTCAGTGCATTATCAAAATCTTCCTTTAACTCACTGCGTTTAGTAATCGCTTCCTCCACCGTGCGTCGGGCCGCAGCAATTTTGAAGGATTCCTGGGTTTGGGGGGCAATGATTTTGGCGACGAGATTTTGCAACGTGCCTTGGGTACGGCGAATGGTGACCACTTCCGTGGGGTCGAGGCGGAAGTTAATGGCAAAACTAGCGGATAAATCCTGCAAATCTTTGGTGGAACTCTGGGCAGGGACTTCAAATTTTTGCACCGTCACATCGTAAACATCCACCGAAGACACCAAAGGTGGCTTAAAGTGAATCCCCTCTAACAATGCCCCATCCTGGGCTTTCCCAAGGACACTTAAAACCCCGGCCTGTCCTGGGTTAATGACCACAAAGGCATTGAGGCTCAGCAAAACGAGGAGAGCCGCGATGATCCCCCCCACAATCGGTTGCCATCCTTCTAAGGATTGTTTACGCATGGTTTCTCCTAAATTTCAGTTGTTGAGCAGACACGATCAGACCCTTAAGCCCTTACCATTCTATGGCGATCGTTGAAAATCCTGGGGGATATTACCAATCCGTTGCAGCAACAATTCCGGTTGCAGCGGTTTCAGCAAATAGTCATCAATGCCTTGCCGGGAAAAGGCTTGCCACTCCTGGGAAGAAAGGGACTCGCTTAACAAAAAGACCGTGGTTTTATGAATGCGATGGGATTGTTGAATGGCGCTACTAACCTCAGTAACATCGTCAAAATCTCGATCAATGATGACTAGTCCGGGTTGTAATAGCTCCACCTGTTGTAAAGCATTGCTTGTATCAATTAACCAGATGACTTGATAGTTTGCCACCGTTAACAGTTCACAAATGAGGGTGGCAATTTCTTCATTTTGTTCAATGACAATGACGCTGGAATTCAACGGCAACACCGCATCTAAGTTTTCCGTTAGCCCATTTTTTTTCGGGAGACGTAAGCTTTGGCGGGGAATCACCACAGTAAAAATTGTTCCTTGCCCTGGACTGGATTCCACTTCAATGTAGCCACCGTGGAGTTCCACTAATTGTTTGGTTAAGGCAAGACCAATCCCACTGGTTTCGTAAAAATTAGAGTAATTATCCCCCACGGCTTTAAAGGCTTCAAATAACACCGGCAATTGCTGTTCCGTAATGCCAATGCCTGTATCCTCTACTTGGAAAATCGCTTGGTTACTTTCTTTCCAAATCCGTAAAATGACTGTCCCTTCAGAAGGGGTGAATTTGAGAGCATTATTTAACAGTTGAGCCAAGATTTGTTCCAAACGTTCTGGGTCAGCACAGAATTGATCCTGCCCCACATTAATTTGATAATCCAGTTGTAGATTGATGGCATGGTTTTTGGCGATCGCCATAATCGAATGGATGACGGTCTGGGCGAGGGTATGGAGGGAAAAGGTTTCGCAATTTAGCGCTGTTTGTCCCGACTCCAGCTTCGAGAGTTCAATGATGCCATTAATCTGCTCCAACAACCGTTTGCCGCTATTTTGAATAGAGAGAAGATACTGTTGCTTTCTTTCCGGCGATAGGGAATCGGGATGGTTAAACCAATGAAGTAGGGTTCCCGACAAACCGATAATGCTGGTGAGGGGGGTGCGGAGTTCATGGGAAATATTGTTAATGAATTGACTTTTTAATAAGTTGGCAGCCTGGGCCGTAAGGAGCGTATCACGCAACTCTTTTGTCCGCTCAATCACCCGTTTTTCAAAGCTATTTTTCTGACTTTGCACTTCACTATAAAGTTTGGATTGCACGATCGCCACGGCAAGGTGTTCTCCAATTTGTCCCAGAAAGTTTTTCTCACTATCTAACCATTGGCGGGGGTAATTACACTGGTGGGCAATGAGTAGTCCCCACAATTGATTATCCACAACAATCGGTGCCACCAATTTGGCCCGCACTTGATACTGTCGCAATAAATCCATTAAGCAATAGGAAGAGGAATATTGCACCTCAATATCATTAACGGCAATAATGGCTCCCTTCAGGAATTTTTGCTCATAACTTAACACCTGGGAAAAGCAATCATTCTCTGTGATCACATTTAACATGCTGGAAATGTCCGACGATCGCCGCGCTTCATAGGTGATCTCGCCATACTGTTGCCGGGACTTTCCCCCTGGGGACTCGGGACTGGGGTTGGACGTCGGGGGGGGGGATTGTCCGTAGTGAAATTGATAGATAACCAGGCGATCGACAAATAGGAATTTCTGCACCGCAGTTACGGCAGTGTTAAGAATGACTGGCAGATCCAAACTTTGGCGAATCTGGGCAATCACTTGGCTGAGAACCTTAACTTGACTGGCTTGTAAACTGTCCTGGAGGGAGGGTTCCGGGGAAAAGTTCGTGTTGTCACTGTTCAGAATTTCCAATAAGCCCAACATTAACTGCTCAGATAAACGGGCATTGGGGGAGTCCGGCGGGACAGTGGCCGCCACCATACTCGCTTCAAGATGGTGCCTATCAATAAAATCGGCGATCGCCCCTGGGGCAAAGGTAATGGACACCGCATGATGATGGGGGGAAATTTGTTCGCCTTCGAGGAGGGCCTGCTGGTCGGGACTGGTCAACAGGGCAAAACGATGATCATGACCGGCGGTCAACACGGACGTCGGCTGGGTGGATTTGAAGCTACTGGGCAACACGCCGTTGCCATATTGCACCCCGTCACCTCCCTGCTCTGCCAAGGATTGCCAAAAACGGAGCAGGCGCTCAAAGGTAACAGTGGGTAACAGACGGCGAAAGGTGGGCGAAAAAGCAGGTATCATGCCAGATTAAGCACTGACCTTAACAACAGAATTCAGCGACTTTGCTGTAAGGGGTTCACTGTCTATCATGCCTAGACTTCTCAAGATGATCCAAAAATCTAAGCATTTCTAAAGAATAAGGTTCCATTATGCACCGTCTTGCGACCCTCCCCGGCGGCTGGACTCCCGACATTGACGGCGTTGTCATGGTGGAGCAGACCCCCGCCCCCATGATCATTCTCACCGCGGCGGACACCGATATTCAGGCGATCGCCAGTGCCTTGCCCCATCTCCCCCCCCATTTCCCTGACCTACGGGTGTGTAATTTACTCAATTTGCAACAGGCGTTTGCCATTGATGATTATGCCGACCAGGTTTTAAGCCATGCCCAGGTCATTGTGTTGCGCCTGTTGGGGGGGCGTTCCTATTGGCCCTATGGGTTGGAAGTGGTCAAAGAGTTGGCTAGCCCAAACCCGGCATTATCCCTATTTGTCCTTCCCGGGGACGATCGCCCCGACCCGGAACTGATCAGTCAGTCCACCGTTCCCCTCAACGCAGCCCATCAACTTTGGCAATACTTCGCCCAGGGGGGCGTGGCGAACCTGCAACACAGCCTTACCTGGTTAAGCAATTTTGCCTTGGGCACAACGTTTCCCGCTGCTCCCGTTCAGCCCGTGCCCAAAGTCGGCATTTACACCCCACCCAACTGCAATTTCACCCAATCCTTGAAGACATCCAAAAGGCTCATGCCGCCATTAAAGAACACATAAATAACGGAGGCCATTAACACGGCAATCAACAGAGAGAAAATGACCCCGATGGCGCTAATTAGCCCATCATCTTCCTGTAGACCAAACGCCGTGACGAAAATGGACATCGCTGGCAGGGTATTGGTGCCGGGAATAGGCAACATCATTGACAGGGCCATGAGAGAGATAGTGATTCCCATTAGGGTGCGCCCCGCTCGATGTTGACAAACAAACGGTAAGCGGGGATGGGCGATCGCCTCAAGCTTTTGCAACCAGGGTAGTCCTTTTTTCAGCACCCCTTGGGCGCTGGCGGTTTTCAGGGTCTTCCGTTGCCAGGATAACGGTAACCATAATTGTTGACGACCGATAATTAATTGCAGGGCAATCAGGAAAATGAGAATGCCAAAGGGGGTGGAATAACCCGGAGCTGGAATGGGCAAAGCGGATGGAAAGGCTAACATCACCAAAACGATACCAAAGACTTTTTCCCGGGCTAGGGCAATGATTTGGGCCAAACTAACGGTTTCTCCCCGTTCTTCCTCAAAAAAATACCGCTGCAATTCCTTCGATAATCGGGCCATATCCAACAATTCCAATCAGAGAACTCGCATCTGAGAATAGCGTAATCTTGGGCATTCCCCCTAGCGATCCTAAAGAGAACCTGTACAGGAAGCCATTGATCAAAATTCCCTTGATAGAATTGAGCAGCGCCCCTCAGTCAAGCGGTATTCCCTCAATCTACGCATTTTGAAACCCCTGTCGCTGCTGCCATGACTTCCTCCTCTTCTCAACCCTTTCCTCCAACGTCCTCAGAAACCCAAACACCCTTTGACGCCCTTCCTCCTCTCCTGCGGGAAATTAATCGCATTATTTACGCGTTTTGGAAGATTCCCTGCCCTCCCAGTAGCGAGATCATTCCTGTCCTAGCGCCACCGGACCATCCTCTCGAGGTTAATTCCCCTCCCCCAAACATAGCGCCCCAACCCCCGGCGCCACAGTCTGGACCAACACCGTTAGCAGCTTCCGAAGAAGCAACGATGGCGATCGATCCCCCCCCGTCCCCCACGAACATTGCAACCCGTCAGACGTTGCAGCGCATTGCCCGCTTACATAAAATGCACTGGAGCAAACCAAAGGCCACCCACTGCGCTGGACGCCGCAAATTAAAACGGGGTCAGGGCTGATGAGTTTAATCAAATGCTGATTAAAAAGTGATTTTAGTCAAAGGAGAAAATAATATTGCTGGGAACTTCCCGAGTTTTCTCCCTTGACGTTCCCCAAGCTAGGGTTGTAACTTGTTAGTCCGCTGATCAATAAATTTTGCCAGCAATAGAACACCATAAACCGTCAACACATAGGCTGACGCCAGTAGCAGTATTTTCAGAACCATCCCATCCCCCGATAAAACATAATTATGGTTTTGAATAAAAATTGACAAGCCTTATTCCACCCCAAGGCGCACCGAACCCTCTCCCTGCCGAAGGATTAACCCGATTGAGCATCAAAATGGATGACAAAATCGGCCCCACCAACCGCTGGGACAACATTCAGTATTCCTACGGAACACGCTACAGATAACTGACTGCTAGTCACCGTCGCCCTAAAACTGAGCCAACGAAACTCAATTTCCCCACACCTAGGCACTAGCATTTACTTATTTAGACTCCGGTTCGCCGAAAAAAGTGGCGGGCACCAAAATAGTACTTTACGGCGCACATTCGACAGTGTAAAAATGGAAAACAGATGAGTCTGCATTCCTTAACACCGATCTTCAATTGGCTGCAAATCCTTATATCCAGACTAACATAGGCTGCAAAAATCTGACGACGTTTTTCGCCAAATCGAGGCAAAAAAAAGTAGAACAAAATCCAGAAATGAGTGGGGTCACCCCAGAAAATTGAGAATCACCATTTTTCGGTCTGTAGGGGTTATCTTAAAATAAGCATCAAGTTATGTAAACTTTCGTAAACGCATCTGCCGAGTTTGGCTAGCCGATGATCTCTACTACCTCCCTGTTCGCCCCCGTTGATCAAGACCTCCGTTTGTTAACGGATAACCTCAAGCGGCTTGTCGGCGCTCGACACCCCATTCTGGGGGCAGCAGCAGAGCATTTATTTGAAGCGGGGGGGAAACGGGTCAGACCGGCGATCGTTCTCTTGGTTTCCCGGGCGACGTTGCTGGATCAAGAATTAACGGCCCGCCATCGACGGCTGGCAGAAATTACGGAGATGATTCACACTGCTAGTCTGGTCCATGATGATGTGGTGGATGAAGCGGACCTACGCCGTAACGTACCGACGGTCAATAGTTTGTTTGACAATCGGGTCGCTGTGTTAGCGGGGGATTTTCTCTTTGCCCAGTCGTCTTGGTATTTGGCTAATTTGGACAATTTGGCCGTGGTGAAGCTGTTATCGGAGGTCATTCGCGATTTTGCGGAAGGGGAAATTTTACAGAGTATTAATCGCTTTGATACCGATACGACCTTAGAGACCTATTTAGAAAAAAGCTATTTTAAAACGGCGTCTTTAATCGCCAACAGTGCCAAGGCAGCGGGGGTACTCAGTGAGGTTTCCCCGCAACTCTGTGACCACCTCTATGAGTATGGGCGACATCTAGGGTTAGCGTTTCAAATTGTGGACGATATTTTGGATTTTATTTCCCCCACAGAGGTGTTAGGTAAGCCCGCTGGCTCGGATTTGATCAGTGGCAATATTACGGTGCCGGCCTTATTTGCTATGGAGGAAGAGCCATTTTTAAGGACGTTGATTGAACGGGAGTTTGCCCAAGCAGGGGATATTGACCAGGCGTTGCAGTTAGTGAAAAGTAGTAATGGGATTCGGCGATCGCGGGAGTTAGCCGCCCACCATGCCCAACAGGCTCGGCAGAATCTATCCTGTTTAGGGGCATCGGCCTCTAGGGAGTCTCTGTTGGAATTGATTGATTATGTTCTAAGTCGGTTATATTAGCGCTTACGAGAACGGGTGATGGTGATTAAGTCCCTAGCGTCTGGGCCGGAAACCATTCTTTTCTATAAACCCTACGGGGTACTGTGCCAATTTACAGATAACAGTGATTCCCCCCGACCGACCCTAAAGGATTTTATTGATATCCCCGGGGTGTATCCCATTGGTCGCCTTGATCGAGATAGTGAAGGATTACTCGTTTTAACCCGTAATAATCGCCTGAAGTATCGCCTTGGCGATCGCCGTTTTGCCCATCCCCGCACCTATTGGGTTCAGGTGGAAGGAGACCCCACGGAGTCGGATTTAGACCCATTAAGACAGGGTATTCAGATTCGCGATTATCGCACTCGTCCGGCGATCGTGCAGCGATTACCAAACGACCCCCCATTGCCCCCTCGCGATCCCCCCATTCGTTTTCGCCAATCAATCCCGACCCATTGGTTAGCGATGACCTTAACGGAAGGTCGTAATCGTCAAGTGCGCCACATGACTGCTGCTGTGGGATTTCCGACCCTACGGTTAGTCAGAATTGCCATTACGTTAACCCATCAGCACCGCAACCCACCGTCCCCTCACCAGCTAACGCTAGATGGCCTTGCACCAGGACAATGGCGAGTTGTTAATGTTGAGGAGCAGGAACACCTCCGGCATCTCTTGAAAAGGCGATAACCCCAGTACCGGTTAGGACATTCTTGGGCAAAATCCCCGCACCGGGGGGAGTACTTGGGCTGGTGAGGGACGTCTTGAGACTGCAACGCTGTCTGGTCTATCGGGGAAAAAGCTTGTTAAGCTAGATACACAGTAAATAACTGTTCCGACGCCGACCAATAAGGGGAATTTTCAGTGCTGCACCTCATCTATATCTTGGCTTTTACAGTAATTGCTTTCCTTGCCGTGAGTAATTTGATCCGTAGTTTAATTTCCGTCAGCATGGGAACACAACGATCTGGGCCCAGCAATACTTCCCGTCGTTTCAGCCAAAGTAACCATCCAGAGCTATTTGACGATAATGGCCTGCCCATTAATGAACCCCTGTTGGTGATGCGGTCTGTCAATGTGGATGATGCCAGACAGCGGTTAGATGCTATTTTTGATGCTTCCCCGAGCGGAACACGTCAGGACGTAGAAGAGGAAACCTAACCTTGTTGCCGTCCTTTAGTTAGCAATCCCTGGGGACTGATGGGACTAAACCCTACGGCATAATGTTTCAGATTCCACTGTTGGGCCAGTTGTAAAACCTGTTGTCTGCCGATCGCCGTTTCAAAGACACTGGAAAAGATGGCCTTAATGGGATGGGTACTTAGCCAGTGGGAGAGTTGGCGAGGATCGCCCATAATGGCTGCTTTGAGCACATAAATGCCCGGCCATTGTTGGTCATAGAGGTGTTGTAATTGTTTAAAACTGGCCACCGACTCGTCGAGGGCGATCGCCGTTTGATAGGTTTGGGCAAGGGTAAAGAGAGTGTTGAGATGATGGGGTGTTAGAGGTTGTTCTAAGTATTCAATCTGGATCAATTTTGATGCGTTTTCTTGCTGGCGATCGAGTAGGGTTAACCACTGCTGTGCCTCTATTTCGGTTAAGCCGCCATTGGCATCTAAGCGCAGGCGGGTTTGGGGCGGTAATTTTTCCCATAGATTGAGTAATAATTGCTGTTCAATGTCAAAATTTTGTACCCCAATCTTCCACTTCAGCGTTTGACAGGGTAAAGAGGGGACGCAGTCTAGATAATCAAAAACCGCTTCCCCGGTGGGCAGTAATTGACAATAGTTGAGGTCTAGGGGGGAATTGTTCGGTGAAGAAAATCCCCATGCTGCACTCCCAAAGGCAAATTGACAACAGGGAAGGCGATCGGGAATGTTGTCAATTTGATCTGGGGTAATGAAACCATTGAGTTGTTGGCAAAATTCAGTGGCTTGGTCTAAATTCTCAGTGCCAAACCAAGGCAACGGCGCGATTTCCCCCTGGCTAGTGTTGCCGTTTTCATCCGTTAGGTTAATGGTTATGCCCTCGCGGTGCGTCCAATGACCATGGGCTGTGGTGAGGGGAAAGGCTAAGGGAAATTGATAGGGCTGATAATCAACCAGATAAACGTTGCTCATGGCATAGAAACCAATAAGTTACTCGGTAGCCGAGCCTCAGAAATCACTTTTGAAGCTTGGCATTTAGTGGCGGTCATCCTCTTCATACCAAGGGGATTAATTTA
>JAYKHU010000086.1:0-23426 GCA_035285105.1 Synechocystis sp. | reverse complement strand
CATGGCGATCGCCGCCGGTCAATTAACGACTTGCCCAAAGGGGCGATCGGTGGCAAGATTTGGCTACTGTGTTGGTTTTCCTGCCCATGTCCCGTGCCAAGGCTCTGCAAGCGTATTTGTTGGTTCGTCTTCTCTTAGCACCGTTAATGCTCTGGACCATTGTGACGGTGGTGTTTTTATTATTGCGGGCGACACCGGGGGATCCAGTGGATGCGATTTTAGGAAATCGGGCCCCGGAGGCGGCTAAGGTGGCGATGCGGGAACAGTTAGGGTTAAATAAGGCGTTAATCTGGCAATATTTTGATTATTTAGGGCAATTACTGCGGTTTGATTTGGGAAATTCCCTAACGGATAAGGGACAGTCCATCGCCGGATTGATTGGGCAACATTTTCCGGCGACGGCAGAGTTAACGGTGTATAGCTTGCTGGTGGCGGTGGCGATCGGAGCCAGTTTAGGGATGCTCGCGGCGACACGCTCCGGGACGGCGATCGATGCGGGGGGACGGATTTTTGGCATTGTGAGCTATTCCCTGCCAATTTTTTGGGTGGGCATGGTGCTGCAATTAATTTTTGCGGTGCAGTTGCGTTGGTTTCCCCTGGGGGGACGGTTTCCCTTGAGCACAGAACCGCCCCTAACCTGGACGGGGTTATATACTCTGGATGGTTTACTCCAGGGACGTTGGCCGGAGGTGGGGGTGGCGTTTTACTACCTAACCCTACCCTGTTTAACCCTGGGCATTTTGCTGAGTGGCATTTTCGAGCGCATGGTGCGGGTTAATTTACAACAGACCCTGCAATCGGATTATGTGGAAGCGGCGAAGGCCCGGGGCCTTGGCGATCGCCGAATTTTGTGGGCCCATGCCTTGAAAAATGCGTTGATTCCCGTGATTACGGTGTTGGGGTTAACCTTTGCTTCGTTGTTAGGGGGGGCGGTGTTAACGGAGGTGACCTTTTCTTGGCCAGGACTAGGCAATGAGTTGTATGAAGCCATTTCCCGCCGGGATTATCCCACTGTCCAAGGGTTGATGATTTTCTTTGGGGCGATCGTCGTGGTGGTGAGTTTGTTGATTGATCTGGTTAATGCCTACATCGACCCCCGCATTCGTTACTAACTCTGGCGTTGCCGTAAATAGGTAAGTAATTTTTCAAAATGAGGCGGCATGGGGGCGATCGCCGTTAGGGGATCCTGGGTCAGGGGATGGATCAGGGAGAGTTGATGGGCGTGGAGGGCCTGCCCTGGAAGATTAATTTTTAAAGACTGATGGGAGGTATAGAGGGGATCCCCAACCAGAGGATGGCCCATCTGTTTACTATGGACTCGAATTTGATGGGTGCGTCCCGTTTCCAGGCGAAATTCTAACCAACTATAATTTCCCAACCGTTCCAACAGCCGCCAGTGGGTTACAGCGTCCCTTCCTCCTTTTTCCGGGGACACAATGCCCATTTTGAGGCGATCGCCGGGGTGACGACCAATGGGGAGGTTAAGGGTTCCCTGGGGATCACGGGGCGCACCATAGACAATGCCCCAATAAAGGCGACGGGCGGTTTTGGCCTTGAGTTGGGCTTGTAAATGCTGATAGGCAACTTCGGTTTTGGCCACCACCATTGCCCCGGTGGTGTCTTTATCCAGACGGTGGACAATACCCGGTCGTTGTACCCCACCAATACCTTGTAAATCGGGACAATGGGCTAATAGGGCGTTAACTAGGGTGCCATCGGGATGACCAGGGGCGGGATGGACAACTAAGCCTGCGGGTTTATTAATAATGATTAACTGGTCATCTTCATACAAAATATCCAAAGGCATCGCCTGGGCCACCACATCCAACGCCACAGGGGCCGGTATGGTGACCTCAAGGCGATCGCCGGGGGCTAACATCTGTTTTTTGTTGCGACACACTTCGCCATTGCAAAGCACTTGCCCCGCTTCAATCAGCTTTTGACAACGGGAACGGGACAGATCGGGCAATTGGTTCGCCAACCAGCGATCAAGGCGATCGCCTGGGTCGGTGACGGTTAACTGTGTTAACTGTAATGGGGTCAAAAAAGTTAGGTTTTGCGAGATTTAGATTTAGCCGGGGCTTTTTTCTTAGTGGTTTTGGTCTTTTTCTTGGTCCCCTCAGGTTCAGGTTCTGCCACTGGTGATGCTGGCTCGGCTTTAGACTCAGGCTCCGGTTCTGCCACTGGTGACGCGGGTTCGGCTTTGGACTCAGGCTCCGGTTCTGCCACTGGGGGCGCGGGTTCGGCTTTAGACTCAGGCTCCGGTTCCGGTGCTGCAGGGGGGGCTGTCTTGGTCTTTTTAGCCTTAGATTTGGGTTCTACAGAAGGCATTGTCTCAGCTTTAGCCTCAGGTTCCGGTTCTGCTGCTGGTGTCGCTGGTTCGGCCTGCGGCTCAGACTCAGAAGTTTTCGACTCTGAAACAGGCTCCGGTTTAGACTCGTCTGGATCGGTTGATAATGCTTCCGGTGGAGTCTCCGGGGAAACGCTAGGGGTTTCAACTTCGGCGCTCACTGTGTCTGATGACGCTTTTTCTGTGGCGATCGGTGCCTCTGGGGTAGGGGTTTCCCCTTCCTGGGTTGGCGCACTGGGGGACACGTTCTGGGGGGGAGTATCGTTAGGAGCTTCAGATTCAACCGCTTTATCGGACTTAGCTGGTTTTTCCTTGTCAACTGCTTTATCGGATTTATCGGACTTAGCCGGTTTTTCCTTCCCTTCCAGAGTTTGATCTTCCCCCTGTTTATTCTCTTTCGATGGTTTTTTATCCCCAGCCCCCGGAGGTGTTTTCTTCACTCGTTTAGGGGTTTGTTCCAAGGGGTCAGCAATTTGGGAGACAAAGCCAAAACAATTACGTTGGGGAATCAGCCGCGCCATGATTTGGTAAAACTTAGGACGCTCTTCCGAATCTTTCCGAAAACGGTAGGGGGGTTGATCACTCCAGATCAGGGGTAAATGCTGATTATTGGGGCGATTTTCGTACTTTTTGAGTTCGTTGCGATAAATACTGAATACTGGACGGCGGGATTGGGGAATAAACTGCCAAACCCCCCTTAAAACAAAAATGCCGGGATCACTTTTTTCATGTTGTTCCGTTCCCATCCAGACCACTTTAAAACTTAATCCTTCCCCTTTGGACTGGGGATAACATTTCATCCACGCCATCTGCCCTTCAAGGTTTGCGGCTACTGCCATGACCCGACGGGGTAAATACAGGGGAAAGTTAACATCTCGAATTTGGACGCAGAATCGCTCTTCTTCTTTAATAACCTTCCCCCGCAACCAGCCGATCGCCTGGTAGTAGTTTTTGGCACTGGTATCGAGGGTGGTGACGGGGGTTTCGTTGGTTTCGTTGGTTTCTTGATCCTCAACGATATCTACGGCGGTGTCCACAACATCAGGGGTGGGGGCCGGTTCAGGGGCCGCTTTGGGGGGCTTGGGAGGGGTCGGTTGCATAATGTGAAATCTTGGACGGTTGAGCAAAATCGGATGATGTGAAATTAGTATGAGTGACAATCATCCTGAAGACAAGGGGGACATTGGTAACAAAGCGATTTTTTAGCCAGGGTGTACCTGACGGGCGGCGATAACCTTTTTCATCGTCTAGTGTAGGATAAACCCAAGCAATCTTTTCAGCCCATTGCCTCTTTTTTACCCATTTTGAGTTGTAAATCATGCCTGATTTCCCGCCCCCCGAAGGACAGTCAAATCAAGACGGTAATGCTGTTAACCCGCTGGGGTCGTCTGTGCCTGAATCCCCTGCTGACCAGCCCGATGTTACCCAAAAAATCCAAGTCCTAACCCAACAATTACAAGCCCTCAGTCAACAGATTCAAAAGATTGAAAATCAACTGGTTTTAGTGCCAGATATTGAGCGCTATGGGCGACTCCAGGAATTGTTGATGGCGGGGGATTACAAGGGGGCCGATTTTGCCACCACCCAAATTATTTTAGATACGTTAAATAAGTCCCGGGATACCCTCAACCCCGAAACGTTATCGGCTTTGCCCTGTACCGTATTAACGGTGATCGATCGCCTGTGGCGTACCTATAGCCAAGGGCGGTTCGGCTTCAGTGTTCAATTAGCGGCCTATCAAAAAGTCGGGGGTAGCCTTGATACCCTCCGCACCCAAGACCGTAAGGTGATGGGGGCCTTTGCCCAACAGGTGGGGTGGCTCGTGGAGGGGAAATTACGGTTTGAAGAATACGATCAGTGGGATTTTTCCCTGAATGCCCCGGCCGGTATTTTTCCGGCCATTTGGTGGAAATCCCCCTATGGTCTCAAGATGGTGACCTTCTTTTTTATCCGGTTGTTGGATTGTCGGATTCAGTAACCACCAGGCCTTAAGCGTCAAGCCCTTCCGTCGTTTCGGCGATCGCCTGGGCCATAAAGGTGGCTTGGGCACTCTGGGCTTGGGCTTCAGAGGCAGGACGCCGTTGCACATAGGTCCCATCTGCTTGTAAATCCCAGGCTTGGCGATTATCTGCTAGTAAAATGCCTAGAATTTCCTGGAGTTCTTGCTTTAAATCCGGTTGCTCTATGGGGGTAATGGCTTCGACCCGTCGCGTTAAATTGCGGCTCATCCAGTCGGCACTACCAATGTAAATTTCTTCATCGCCGCCGTTATGGAAATAGAAAATGCGGGAATGTTCCAATAAGCGACCGATAACGCTAATCACCCGGATATTGTCGCTCACCCCCGGCACCCCTGGGCGTAAACAGCAAATACCGCGAATAATTAAATCAATTTTGACCCCTGCCTGGGAGGCTTCATAAAGAGTACGAATAATTTGGGTATCCACCAGGGAATTCATTTTGGCGACGATGCGACCACTCCCCCCGTTGCGGCAATGTTCCGCTTCCCGTTCAATCATGGCCACCATCCGCTCCCGCATATTGACCGGTGCCACCAATAATTTTTGGTAGTCTTTTTGGCGGGAGTACCCGGTGAGGTAATTAAATAAATTGGTTAAATCATTGCCCAATTCCGGGCGGCAGGTAATCAACCCTAAATCGGTGTACAACTTGGCCGTTTTGGGGTTGTAGTTCCCCGTGCCAATGTGGACATAACGACGGACTTCATTCCCTTCCTGGCGCACCACCAATACTGTTTTGGTATGGGTTTTGAGACCCACCAAGCCGTAGACCACATGGACGCCATACTGTTCTAATTTACGGGCCCAATTAATATTGTTTTCCTCATCAAACCGGGCTTTGAGTTCCACCAAAACCGCCACTTGCTTGCCATTTTCCGCCGCTGCAATCAGGGCATTGACAATGGGGGAGTCCCCGGAGGTGCGGTATAGGGTCATTTTAATGGTCAACACATCCGGGTCGTAGGCCGCTTGGGTGATGAATTGCTGCACCGACGCACTAAAGGATTGGTAGGGGTGGTGAATTAAAATATCCCCTTGGCGAATGAGGGTAAAAATATCAATTCCCTCCTGCTCAATGCGACCGTCATTATCGCCATCCACCACTTCATGGACATGTTTAAGACGGTTGGGCACCACTGATCCCCAGGGTTCATCCTTGAGATGGGGGGTGGGCATGGAAAGAAAGAAAAAGAGGTCCTTCAGTCCCAACAAGCCATCAATGTCGTAAACATCAATTTCTTCAAGGCCCAAATCCTTCATCAGGCGATCGCGGATGGGTTTGGGGGTAGAGCGATGAATTTCTAGCCGAACGGCGGATTTCCCCACCCGACGCTTGCGTAACTCTTCTTCGATCGCCAACAGCAAATCATCGGCCTCATCTTCTTCCACCGCAATATCGGCGTTACGGGTCACTCGGAAAGGATGACATTCCTGAATGATCATGCCAGGGAAAAGGGATTCCAGATTATGGGCAATTACTTGCTCTAAGGGCACTCCCGTCCAGACCCAATGACTATCACTATCGGGTTGGCAAATTTCTTTGGGGATGGGCACAAAGCGGGGTAAGGTTTGGGGGACTTTGACCCGGGCAAACAGTTCTTCGTCGGTATCGGGATCCCGTACCACCACCCCCAAATTTAAGCTCAGGTTGGAAATGTAGGGAAAGGGATGGCTGGGGTCAACGGCCAAGGGGGTTAAAACGGGGAAGATGTGATCGTGATAAAACTGCTGGAGGTAAAACCGCTCTTCAGGATTGAGATCAACGTAATTATTGAGAAAAATCCCTTCTTTCAGTAATTCTTCCTTGAGGGTATATTCAAACACCTGATCCTGCTCTTTCACCATGGGGCGCAGGGCATGGCTAATTTCCGTTAGTTGTTGCGACGGGGTACGACCATCGGCGGTCAATTTCGTTACATTGGCCGCCACTTGCTGTTTTAAGCCCGCGACCCGCACCATAAAAAATTCATCTAAGTTCGAGCAAAAAATCGCCAGGAACTTTAAACGCTCCAACAACGGTGTCCGGTCGTCCAGTCCTTCGTGCAACACCCGTTTGTTGAACGCTAACCAACTTAATTCGCGGTTGAAATAATAACTCGGATCTTTCAGGTTCACAGACTGGGGGACGCTCATGGCTTGGATCATGGGGGAAATCACGGTGGTTGCAGCAGCAAATCGTTGTCACGATTTTACCCCAGCTAGCGAATCCCACTATTATGAACTGTTTAAGAAAGGATCAACGTCATGAACAGGTTACTCATTCATGTTGCGATAGGTCGCCACGGAGGAAGGGGAGATTCCATTTAAATACCGGAAGATCCAGTATTTAAACACCGTATCTAAAATGACGGGAAACGTAGCAATGAATAGAAAGTTAAAATCTTCGTTTTCAGGCAACCCAAAATGTCGGGCAATGCTTGCCAAAATCACCTCCCAGCCGTGGGGAGAGTGGAACCCAACAAACATATCGGTAAAAAGAATAATCAAAAAGGCTTTAGCGGAATCACTTAACCCATAAACAATTTCGTCGATAAATTCTTTCAATACCTCAATTTCCCGTTGACTGGTAACCAGCACAATCACAAAGGACACCAAGGAAAAAATATCGGCAAAAATATTGGCGATCGCATTGGTGCTGACGCGACGATATTCGTGGGAAATTTCGACGGCCTTTGCTGCTAACTGTTCTTCAATCTCCTCGGGCGTTAACTTTTCACTGAATCCTAACAATGATCGAAACCGTAACGACTCCTCAAAACGATTTAATTCTTCATAGGCTTCTTGCTCCATATTTTGGTTGATAAAAATCACTTCAGCATTGCGCTCAAAATAGCCTTCAACGGAGGGCAACAGAAAAAAAGTTTTCGTTAATTGGTGGGCGAGTAAGGGAATGATGATTAATGTCAGTAAAAATTTAACCGATAACGCCGTTTTATAACGGGAATTACGATACTGCTTCAGCACCTTTTGTTCGGTGCTGTCCGACTGGGGATCCATTTCCTGTTTTAGCCGATTGACCGTCCGGAGGAAAGACCGGGGTAACACACCGGATTTTTGGGTCGCACTTTCCAGTTTTTGTTGAGATTCCTCTTTGCGAATGTATTTGAACGTATCCCGTTGAATTTGTCGGGAGCGGCGTTGTTTACTTTGGGCAATTTGTTGCGGGTCTAAAATATTAATCCCCAAGGATTGCTTCGGGGGACTAACCTGGGGAAGTTCTCCCTCATAGCGAGCGAGGGTATCGTCAATGAAATGGAGTTTTTCGAGGGTATACGTTGTTTTTTGATCATGCTCCTGACTGGAATCCAGGGTTAAAATCCTCGCAAACGTCTCATTGCTATTGAGATGGTAAAGCTGCTGTTCAATTTTCCGCAGATGGCGCTGAACTTCGTTGGTAAAGTAGGTAATTACACTGGCGCCATAATCACAATTTTCGGGGCCGACCTTTTTGCCTTGGAAATATTGATCTTCAATGTCCCTAATCGACAAGGCAGCACGAAACGCTTGCTCTAAGGAGCGATCGGGGGATCCTTGGAGCCATTGGGTTGCGCCTTGCCACCAATTTCTAGACTTCATTCGCAGGTCACGGGGTGAAAAAACGATGGTGCTAAAATCTGATCGCCGTCATCAATAATCCGGATCAGAGACTAGGCTGTAACAAGGTTGAGGTCTGCTTACTCAACTCAATCAAAGGAATCTTAACAGATCTATTCAGGGCGCAATCAGGAGCCAGCATTTTGGGACAAGCAATTTGGCTAGAAGGGCGATCACGCAGTGGTAAAACCCAGCGATTAACGGCATTATTCCAGGAATGGCAGCAACGTCAAACGTCCAGTCAAACCCGAGAGAAGCAAACCAATGGGGCGTTGGTATTGGTCGCCAACAGTGAAACCCGACGGCGATTATTGGGACAATTACAGATTGCTGTGGCGGGGCAGACCCCCATTGTTTGTAAAACACCGTTGGGGCTAATTCGGGAAGCCGTTCTATTATTTTGGCCGTTAGTGGTCACCCAAGGGCTTTCTCCCGCCTTCACCCCCACCCAACTCCGCTCCGAAACAGAGCAGTTACTAGCATTGGGTCAATGGCAGCAACAATTTCCCCAGATAGCCCAGGGGTTAAGCCTCCCTAATCAGGGACGATTGGTTAGAAATTTGCTGGATATGTTGCAATTAGCCGGGGCGGCGGGATTAGATGATGAAGCGTTATCCGATCGCCTGTTAGCCGGACAAATCACCCTTCCCCCCGGGACTTTGACCGTTGAGCAAAGCCTCGCCTTTCTGCGTCATTGGCGGCGGTGGTGCCTACAGCGAGGGTTTTTAACCTACGGCTTAATGTTTCGCCTTTACGGCCAATGTTTACTGCCCCACAGCGACTATCAACAGTACTTACACCAAACCTATCAGGCCCTATTTGCCGATGATGTGGATGATTACCCGGCGATCGCCGTGGAGTTATTGGAGCAATTACGACCCCAGTTGGCCCTATCGGTGCTGACCTTTAACCCGGATGGGCAAGTGCGGTTGGGGCTAAATGCCGATCCCGAAGCGTTGTCCCGCTTGGCCCAGTGGGGAACGGTGGAAACCTTACCCCCTCCGGCGGGGATTGATCCAAATTTAAGCAAAACGGTGTTGGCGCTGTTACACGATGCCCGATCGCCCCAAACGTTACCCCTGGCGGTGCAGTCGTTGCAAACCTTTTCCCGGGCCCAACTCCTGCGTCAAACCGCTGAATACATTATTGATGCCGTCCAGTCCAAAACCATTGCCGCTAAGGATATTGCCATTATTGCCCCTGGGTTAGATGACATTGCCCGCTATAGTTTTTTGGATATTCTCGGTAGCGCTGGCATCGAGGCGATCGCCCTGCATGAGCAACGACCCCTCAGTAGCTCCCCCCTCATTCGCAGTCTATTAACCTTGATGGCGTTGATTTATGGGTTAGGGGACTGGGCGAGACGCGAACAAGTGGCGGAAATGTTGGTCATGCTGAGTCAACAACGACGGAATGGCCATGCCAACCCCCCCATCGATCCCGTCCGGGCAGGACTGATTGTCGACACCTGCTATGCCATTGATCCCCACAATCCCCAATTATTGCCCTTGGAGACCTACCCTCGCTGGGATCGCTTTGGCTACCAAGCCAGCGGCGCTTACCACCAATTACGACAATGGGTAGACCAACAAAAAAAACACTGCCACGATGACGCGATTCCCCCCATAGAGATGCTCATGCTGGCCATCCGGGAGCAACTCCCTCCCCAGTCCACCCTCACCTATGGCGAACTGGAATCCTTACGGGAAGTATTGGAAACCCTGCAACATTTTTGGCAGGTTCAGCAAGCATTACAGGGGGGACAACTTCGCGACTTTAAACCCATCCTTGCCCAATTTTTCCAATTACTCAGCCAAGGCACCGTCTCCGCCCGCCCCCGCCCAGAAACCCCCCTGTGGTTACCCCCGCCCCCCACAGTGACCTTGGCCACCATTTACCAATACCGCTCCCTCCGCTCCCAGCATCGCTGGCACTTTTGGCTTGATGCTGGCGATCGCCTGTGGGAAATGGGGGGAGCCTCCCAACTATTTGCTGCGCCCTTATTTCTCCGCCATCGCTCTGCCCAACCCTGGACAGAAGCGGAACAACAACAGTGGGATCAAGCCCGGTTTGAACGGATTATTCGAGACTTATTGGCCCGGGTCACCGATCGTCTGATTCTCTGTCACAGTGACCTCAGCGTGCGGGGAACCGAACAAATTGGTCAACTGCTCAACGTCATTCAACGGGCCCAACCCGCAATAATAAATAATTGAGTTTTTCTCTCAATCCCATCGGACTGCTATTGTTTCAATCCTTAATGTCACTCTCCTCAAACCGATGACTTCAGTTCCCCTCCGCATTGGTATTGCTGGCCCAGTTGGCTCCGGCAAAACCGCCCTCCTAGAATCCCTCTGCAAAACCCTCCGCCATCGTTATCAAATCGCGGTGGTGACCAATGACATTTACACCCAAGAAGATGCCCAGTTTTTAGTGAGGGCGGAAGCCTTGACCGCCGACCGCATTTTGGGGGTGGAAACCGGGGGCTGTCCCCACACCGCCATTCGGGAGGATGCCTCTTTAAATCTTGCGGCGATCGCCGACCTGGAAAATCGTTTTACCCCCTTGGATATGGTGTTTTTAGAGAGTGGGGGGGATAACTTAGCAGCCACCTTTAGTCCTGAATTAGTCGACTTAACCCTGTACGTGATCGACGTGGCGGCCGGGGATAAAATTCCCCGCAAGGGCGGCCCCGGCATCACCAAATCCGACCTATTGGTCATTAATAAAATCGATTTAGCACCGATGGTGGGGGCCAGTCTGGAGGTGATGGAACGGGATGCCCGCAAAATGCGGGGGGAAAAACCCTTTGTCTTCACCAATCTCAAAACGGCGACGGGATTACCAACGGTGGTGGACTTCATTGAGCACTATTTGCCCCAGGCTTAGAAGGGGGTCTGCCCAGAATCCGTAGCCCAAGAGCATTAAGCCCGTTATGCCCAGGCAGAGTAGTCCCCCTAGTCCTGATAACGGTTGGTTGTATGGGCCGACCCAGCGATTGCCATCAGCATCGGGATAGGTCAATAATCCGCTGGCATCCAGGGAAGCCAGGCCAAACACCCATCCCCCATGCAGCCCCCAGGCCAATGCCAAGTTGCCGCCATCCAGCCAACGGGCTAACACCAACACCATGCCTAACAACCACAAACCCGGCAGTTGGGGAATGGTCTGGCGTCGCTCCCAGAGCAAATGCAGCACAGCAAAAATACCACTGATCAATACCGCTGCCCCCCCCGGGGAGTACTCGCTCTGGAGTTGATTTTGGAAAATGCCGCGAAAAATGAGTTCTTCCACCAGGGCGATCGCCATTGCCAAGGGCAACAACAAAGGAACCAGGGTTAACCAAGATTGACTGCGGTCGGGATGCCAACTGATGAGTCCTGTCGCAATTTGACAGGAGAAGGTCACAGCAAGCCCCAACAGGGCTAATCCCACACCGGCCCCTAATGCGTAAACCTCCCCCAAGGTAAAACGTAGCCCATAGTCGCCCAGGGATTGTCCCTCCCACCGGAGCACAACAGTAATGATCACCGGAGCCAGCACATACAACGATAAAACTAACGGTAATTTTTGCGGTGGCGTCACGGGCTGCCACGGTTGCCACCCCAACTGCCGCCCCAGTAAAACGGCGATCGGGTACCACAACAACAGCCATGCTCCCAAAAAGACCGCAATTTTTCCCGCCGCAGGGCAGGTTAACCAATGAGTGTAGACAATATCCATCAAAAAACTGAGTCTGAATAGTAGCAGGTTTTTAGCATATCGGATTGCCCCTCCAGTCGTTTTTCAATCCTTACCATAAAAAGAGGAGATACTTTCACAAAAAAGTATCTCCAGGTCGAAAATTTTTTTCAATAATTTCCGGCAGCGAGTGATCTAGGGCGAGATTTATTCTTCCTCGTCGTCAGCGCTCTCACCATTTTCGTCAATTTGCTTGAGATGAATATGCTTGTAGCCCAATTTGATCTCGAACTCGTCCCCAGATTTCAGTCCCATTTCTTGGGTGTAGGTTGAACCGATCACGATTTGACCATTTTTGTGCACACTAACCCGGAACGTCGGTTCACGACCCCGCCCATCTTTTGTGCCAGAGGGATCGAGGGGAACGCCTTTGGCAGCAAGGACTGCATCATAGAAGTCGGTTAAATTGACCCGCACTTGTCCTTCCTTGGACGTGGAGTAATAGCCACAGGCTTTTGCTGTTTCCCGACGGGGTAAATGGGAAAGTTCTTTGACTTTTTGTAGAAGTGTTTTTCCGGTTAACGCGGTAGCGGGGTTTGGCATGAGGTTATCTTTTCCCTAGAGGTTACTAAACTGTCGTGACTTATTTTTCTTGGAAAGTCGATAGTAATTAAAATATAACATTAAATCTTAGATGAAACACGCAATTGTCTTTTTTTTCTAAGTAGGACAGGGGAAATTTTGCGGACTTTAAAAATTGGCCCTGACGGCAAGGGATCTTGGGGGCGAGACGATCCCTTCCTTCCCTGGGATGGTAGTACATAAATCATGGCTTATTGCCCCTGATGTCACCCTTATGGCAACGACGACTTGCTCGCCGGGGGTAGGATAGGCTAAACCTTGCCTGAGTGTTCTGTCCGAGACCCCTACGGTGTCTTAATTCCCTATGGTATCTAGTCCTTCACCGTTATCTGCTGCGGCCGCCTCCCTACCCTTGGGTCAGCGCCTCACCCCCGATCAATTGACCAGCATTAATGCCCATCTCGACCAGCTTCTGTTGGCGCTCTATGCCTTGACCGACTTGAGCCAGGCAACCTGGCAGAACGCGCTACGTCAGGTTGAGGGATGGGAGTTGGCGTCTGCCGATGCAAGCATCAACCGCCTAGGGCATCCCCAGGGTTTGCAAGCTAAAGCGGTTAATCAACTGGATTTAAACGGGATTCGTGCCTTAGTGGCGATGATTAGCTATTTAACCCAACATTATCAGGAGTTGCTGCGGCGGGCAGTGACCCTGGTGGAACAGACAACAGCCCAGAGAAAAGACCCGTTTCAAACCATTTTATTAGGGGATTATCGGCAAAAATTACGACACCTAGACCAATCCTATCGCGCCAAACACCCCCAGGCGGTGGCGAATTTGACCGATGAACGGGCCTTGTCGTTATTAATGGAATTACTCTTTTATAGTAGTCAGGAGGGTGCCCGTCGCCTTTGGGGGGTACTGTTAATTACCGCACAAACATTGGTTTATGAAGCTAGTCCGGGATAGTTTACTACAACGTTATACGCCCCCCACCTGCACCCTAGAACTTTGGCAGGTGCGGCCAATTTGGCAACCCTCCCCCAAGACGTTACCCACGGATTATCATTTTGCGTTGCACTTTGATGATCCGCGGTTAGCGGAGGACCAACAAACAACCGTGACAGGTACGCCGAGCCAGTTGGAAGCGTTGGCCCAAACGGTGGAGGATTATGTCCAAACTCAGTTAAGTCGGGCCTTTTGTCCGCCCCCCCAGGGAACTGCGACGCAGCGTACTGTTATAGAAAAGCCAACCCAACCCAACCCCCTCCCCCCTGAGGGGTCGAACTTTGCTTTAACGCCCCACTCTCCCTTTAGTCATCAACTGAAGGTAGTACCGGGGGATGGTGTAACGGCCCCCAGCCAGGCGATCGCCTTAACCACCTCCCAGTTATTCGATTTGACGACGGCGTTAACACAATTTCGGTTACAGGTGGCAGCATCTGACTCGTCCGCGACCACCGATGGAACCTGGGGCTTTTGGCGATGGAGCACCCTTGCCTTGACCAGTCTGGTGGCGATCGGTGTTACAGGGGCAATACTCCGTCAATGGCAACCGGGAAATGAGGTGGTTGATCAGGGGATTTCCCCCCTCCCAGGGCAAGGTCAGTTTCAATTTCAGCCGGTGATGCCAGCCATTCCTCCGCCCCCCCGCCCCACCACCGCGTCCCCAACCCTAGCTCCCCCCTTGGCGTTAAGAGATCCCCTACCGCCACCGGCAACGGTGGTCCAGGCCTCACCCCCTCCCCGTAATCCCAATGTTGCCCTAGTCTTGCCACCGGAACGGATTCTTCCCCCGACCCTAACGGTACCTCCGGGGCCGGACCAGACCCAAATGACCATTCCCGCTTCGTTGCCCTTGTCCCCCTTAGTCCCCCCCGATGAACCTCTGCCCCAAGGTCAGACCCAGCCCATGGAGAACCGCCAGGATGATAACGCCCCATCTCTTGCCAGTCCATCGTCTTTAGCCCCCCCTCCCCAGGTTCAAACCACCGCCCTGATGTCCACCTCTCGCCGGCCCTTACCTCCCCGGTCTGAGAATTTGCTGGACACTATTCCCCAGGTAGCGGAGGTGCGGCAATTTTACCAACGGCAATGGCAACCCGAAGTAAGCCAAACCCCGACTCTAGAATATCGTCTAAAAATTAGCCCTGATGGACAAGTACAAAGAACCGTTCCCCTGGGCAAAGCGGCTAGTCTTTACCTCGCGCAATTACCGATGCCCAACGCCGGGGACCCCTTAGTTTCCCCCCTTACCCATGGGCAGACTGAAACCATTCGTCTGGTTTTGACGCCAATGGGGGAGGTTAAGGCCTTTTTGGAAGATTGATTCAGATAGCCCGTTTTGGGGTTACTTTTATTTGATCCCCCGGACAGCTTAAACTGAGGTTGACAAATTTTGTGACCTTCACCGTTAAGATTTGAATCGTGCGAAAAATTATTATTGCGGGCAATTGGAAAATGCACAAAACGCAGGCCGAGGCGCAGGCGTTTTTACAGGAATTTAAGCCACTCATTGAGGAAGCAGACGAGGCGAGGGAAGTGGTTCTCTGTGCGCCGTTTACGGATTTAAGTATGATGTCCCAACGGCTCCATGGGGGGCGCATTCGCCTAGGAGCCCAGAATGTCCATTGGGAGGCATCGGGGGCCTATACCGGGGAGATTTCGGCGGCCATGCTGGTGGAAATTGGGATCCACTATGTTGTGATTGGCCACAGTGAGCGGCGTCAATATTTTGGGGAAACCGATGAAACGGCTAATCTACGGGTGTTAGCCGCCCAGGCTAGCGGCTTAATTCCCATTCTTTGTGTGGGGGAAAGTAAAGCCCAACGGGATGCAGGGGAGACGGAAACCATTATTATTAACCAGGTTAAACGGGGATTGGTGGATGTGGATCAATCCTGCCTGGTAATTGCCTACGAGCCTATCTGGGCAATCGGCACTGGGGAGACCTGTGATGCGAAAGAAGCCAATCGAGTTATTGGGGTGATTCGAGACCAGTTATCCAATCCAGCGGTCACCATCCAATACGGTGGTTCGGTAAAGGGGGATAATGTGGATGAAATCATGGCCCAGCCAGAAATTGATGGGGCGTTAGTGGGGGGAGCCAGTTTGGATGCCAAGGGCTTTGCCCGTATTGTTAATTACCAAACCTAGGGCATGGTGTGCCATGAAATTAAGTCAGTGGCTAGGATTAACCTGTTTGGTAATGGCAGTGTATGTGGCTTGGCAAATTCGTCAATTGCTCTTACTGTTGTTCCTTGCCATTGTCTTGACGACGGCGTTAAATCGGCTGGTTAAACGATTGCAGGCTTGGGGACTCCACCGTCCCCTGGCGTTAGGGATTACCCTGTCATCGATCGCCATTTTGGTGGTCTTATTTTTTGTCTTAATCATTCCGCCGTTTTGGGACCAATTCCAAACCTTAATCGGCACCTTACCCAATGTTGGCGATCGCCTCCGGAAATTTTTGCAAACCCTACAATCCCGGCGTGATTTGCCCTTTCTTGACCAAGCGTTGTCAACGGTATCCCTGCCTGACTCCCTTTCGGGGGTAGGGGCCAATGCCCTGAGTGGTCTGCTTCAGTTTTTTTCCAATTCCCTAACGGCTTTCCTACAAATTCTGTTCATTGTGGCGATCGCCGTGATGATGCTCCTGTCCCCCCAGGCCTATCGCCAAGGGGCGTTGAAACTGTTTCCCTCTTTCTATCGCCGCCGGGCCGATCAAATTCTTACCCAAGCAGAATCGGCCCTGGGTAACTGGCTGACCGGCGTCATTATCAACTCTGTTTTTATTGCCACCCTCAGCGGTTTGGGGCTATGGATTTTACAAATTGACTTGGTCCTAGTCCACGCCCTCATGGCCGGGATTTTGAACTTTATTCCTAACATTGGCCCCGCTGCCAGCGTGATTTTCCCTCTGATGATTGCCGTTATGGATGCCCCCTGGAAAATTGTGGCAGTGCTGGTGCTGTACTTTATCATTCAAAACATTGAGAGTTATTGGTTAACCCCCATTGTCATGGCCAAGCAAGTGGCCTTACTACCGGCGGTCACGTTAATTGCCCAGTTACTCTGCGCCAGTTTATTTGGTTTACTCGGATTACTGTTAGCGTTACCCCTAACCGTTGTTGCCAAAACCTGGATTGAAGAAGCCCTATTTAAAGACCTCTTAGACACTTGGCAATGAAACACCTTTGGCACCTGATCGGAAAAGGCTCCCTCTTTACCTTGCTACTGTTCTTATGTAGCGGATGGGGGCAACCAGTCGTTAACGCTCAGCCCCCCCAGCCAGTGGTCCCCGGTGCGATTCTCAGTGCCATTCAGAAATCGGGTCTATTCACCATCGCCATTCGGGAAGACGCTGTCCCCTTTGGTTTTCGAGACGGCCCAGCCAATCAATGGACGGGCATTTGCGTTGATCTGGCTGAAGTATTACGAAGGCGTATCTCAGCGGAACTGGGGGGGCAAATCATTATGGTTAAAATATATCAATCCTCCCTGTTTAATCGCTTTAGTCTGATTGATGAAGGCATAGCCTCTGTGGAATGTGGTCCCAACACCATTCGGGACGATTTAGCCTATCAAGTCACCTTTTCAGACCCTTTCTTGATTACCGGGACTCAGTTGCTCATTCGGACGGAAGATCTGGGTCGTTTTGAAAAGAATCAAGACTTGGCGGGGGAGCGCATTGGAGTTTTGCGGAACACCAGTAATCAGACTTTTCTGGAAACCCGTTATCCCCAGGCTGACTTGTTGGAATTTCAAGGGAGCACGGCCCGGCGACGGGGAGTTCAATCATTAGTGCAGAAAAAAATTGATGCCTTTGCCAGTGACGGAATTTTGTTGTTTGGTGAGGCTTTGCTGCTTAACCTAGCCCTGGGACGGGATTATAAGCTCTACCCCTCTTTACCGTTAGATTGTCAGAAATACGGACTAATTTTGCCCAAAGGAGATCCCCAATGGCAAGTCCTCGTCAATGGGGTGGTCAATTCCCCGGCATCCCAAGCAATTTATCAAAAATGGGTGGGATTAATTTTTCCGGCCCTTCAGCAGGTCGAAACCTACTGTGAAGACCGCTCGGCAGCAACGTCCCCAAATTCAAATGTTACGCCCCCGTCCAACCCGTCCCGTTAAGATTTTGATCAGACCCATTATTTCCATTGCACACCATGACTGAATCCCAAGGGGAAAAACACCGCTGGTGGGTAGACCGCTGGCTCCAACTTCTGGATAGTTACCGCTTTAAAAAACGCTTAGAACGGGCGCGCAACTATGCCCGGGAAGGCAATGTGCTGAGTTTACACTTTGCGGGGGAGCGGCTCCAAGCCCTCGTCCAGGGGAGCGATCCCCAACCCTATCAGGTGGAATTACACCTGGACCCGTTTAGTGATGAAGATTGGCATTATGTGGTGGCCACGTTAGCGGAAAGGGCGAGGTATTCCGCGCAGTTACTGACGGGGGCCCTACCGGAAAGTATTGAGCAAGTTTTTATTCAAAACGGCCTCAACCTGTTCCCCTTCTCCCTAGGGGAGGTGCATTCTCAGTGCAGTTGCCCGGATAAAGCCAACCCCTGTAAACATATTGGTGCGGTGTATTATCAGTTGGCGGATCAATTCCGCGAGGATCCCTTTGTGATTTTTCGTCTGCGGGGCAGACGTCGGGGGCAATTACTCACCCAACTTAAGGCTTACCGCCGCAGGGCCCCAGACCAGTTAGCAGACTTTACCGGGGCGATCGCCATCCCTGAGACGGTCACCACTGGGGGAACCACCACGGCCATCCCTTCCCAGGAGACCCCGGTGTCAGTTTCCCCATCTTCCTCTTGGACAGAAGATAGTGATCAACCAACCTTCGCGGCACATTTTTGGGACTACGGGTTGAGCTTGCCAGGGGATCTGGTGGTCATTGCCCCCGGTGATAACCCCCTGCAAACGGTGGATCGTTTAGGGGATGTTCCCTTGAATTATGAATTGGCCAAGGACATTCGACAGGCGATCGCCCAGGTTTACCCGACAGTCGGTCAAGCAGCCCTCATGCAGGTAATGGGGGGATAGGAGGGATTTCGTTTCTTTAACATGGGGGTGGAGAGACTTGAACTCTCACGAGCTTATAAGGCTCAACGGATTTTAAATCCGCAGCGTCTACCATTCCGCCACACCCCCGCTTGGGGAAATATCGGTTTTACCGACAATGTTGAATCATAGCATAGAAAGTGAATCAAACCGTATAAAAGTCAGCCGTTGCGATTTTATCCCTGTGGGCACAATCCCTAAATTCTTATGTTTGAATAAATACGCTTAAGCCCACCAGAGTCAGCCGGCTTGACCCAAATTCCAATGAATACCGCACCAGCAAGGGGAACCAGGGCGGTTAGAGGCGCGCCAGGGCTTTGATTTTAGCCCGTTTTTCTCCCGCCAGGAACGCCAACTCTTCCGCATCGATGAGCCGTTCCTTGAGGAGTTGGGCAAACACAAATACGATTACCGATTCCCGTCCATCATACTTCCCATCAATTTCATGGCGTTTAGCACTCAGGAAGTCGTGGAGTTTCCACAGTTCATCAACTTTCGTAATATCCGAAACTTGCGCTTGTACATCTTCGAGTAGGTTGGATACCTCCCTCTCATAGGCTTTCTGCAAAAGGGTATGGGCACATTGAGTTTCGCTTTCCGTCCAGGGCGCTTCAGTGGTTTGCAACATTGTTATGGTATAGATTTGTAATAATTATTACTATCATAAAAAAAGCGGGCTTGCTCTGCAACGATCAGCCCACTTAAGGAAAGTATTAATGTTTAGGGTTTTCTAGCGCACTCAACGTCCCTTAGCGAGCGAAGTTAAGTAATTCCTTGGGAGACGCAAGTAAATCGATCGCCACAAAAAAGACTTTCCCTTCGGGGTTGAGCAGAAAGCGCCAAGCAATGTTCATACCGACGTTACCGCCAAACCAAGGGGTTTGTACCTTCCCGGTGACTTTAATTTGGATAAAACCATCTTCCGCCGGTTCAGTGACGCCCTGTTCGGGAATTAATTTGAGGTTTTGGCATTCTTCGCGGAAAAAGCGGAGAACATTTTCTTTACCAACAATGGGGCGTTGGAACGGAGGCTGGAGGGCGCCATCGGGGGTAAAGAGTTCAATCAACGTATCGAAGTCGTTGGCGTTGAGGTTATTCATGTAGGCCAAGACTGTGGGATTGTCCACGCCTTGGATACTGACATTGGTCCGTTGGGCCACATCTTGGGGAGGAACTACCGGTTCAGCGACCCGTTGGGAACCATCTTTCCCTGCGTCATAACCCATGCCCACCACGGCATTACGCAGCACGGTGATTTGTTGCCCAGCTTCTAAGCCTTGGATGGTGACCAAGACGGCATTCGCATTGGCGGATAATTGATAGCCAGCGGGAATCGGCGCTACTTTACCTTGTTCCATGAGTTCCCCTAGGCGGTACCAGAAACCCAGTTTGATATTAGGGGACCAGCTGGCATAGGTGCGACAAATGGGGGTATCGGTGCGGTTAGCCAGGTCACACATTGCCTGAGACTGTTGCATGGGACTCATGGCTTGGATTTCCTTGAGAGCATTTTCCGCCAGTTGCATGCTAGCGGCTCCCGGGGCGGCGATCGTCAAGGTTTTACCCATTTCTAAATAGGCAAACCAGATTAACGCCAGTTGGTCTTCAGCGTTCAGTTGGTTAAAACGGGCGATCGTGGCAGGAACAACGTCCGCAGCGAGGGTATTCGGGAAAATTCCACGGGCAGAATCAATAGTGAATGGCATAAGCTTTTTTCGTTAGGCAACGTTAACCCAAAATTTATCACGCTTTGGCTCTCTCTTCTGGGATCGGAAAACCGAATCGATCGCCGTTGTAGTTCTAGGAAAAATTCCATCATTAAGGGAAAATTGTGAGAAGTTAGGAAAAACAATGCTGCCATGCTCTACCAACTGGTTGTCGATTCGCCCTCATTTAAAAAAGTAATTCGTATTCAGAACTCTTGTTACTCCATTGGGCGTCATCCGAGTAATAATATTGTCATTCCGTCCCCCCAAGTTTCCCGTCGTCATGCCACCCTCATCAAGAAAATTAATCCTAATTTAGATATTTCATTCCACATTATTGATGGGGACTTGGAAGGTCATCGCAGTCGTAATGGGGTTTGGGTCAATGGCGACTCTTATTTAGAGCGGGAATTAAACCACGGAGATGTGATCGCGCTGGCAGAAGATATTCAGATTTTTTATCAGGTTATCCCCAATCCGACCTTTCCCGAGGAACACTCGGATGATCGCCCCCTATCTCCTCCAGAACTTTCGGTTCATTTTCCCCAGGAACAGTGGGATATTACGTTAATTCATCGCAATGACGTTCTCCATAACCTAAGTCCCGATCAACTCACAAAACTTGCGGCCTGCATTGAATATAGTCCTTATCCCATGGTGGAAATCGATTATTTTGGGAATTTGACCTATGTTAATGTAGCGGCCCAAGAAAAGTTTCCAACCTTAGCAGAAGACAAATTTTCTCACCCCCTTTTAAGTGAGATCGTTCCCGACCAAAATCATCCCCAAGGGTACTATATGCATACCCGGGAAGTGGCGATCGGGGATAAATTCTATGAGCAACACATTCATTATCCCGCCGAAAGTCAATTTATTCGTAGTTATATTTTTGACATTACCGAGCGAAAAGTTATTGAAAAATCCCTCAACTATCAGGCCTTTTATGATCCTTTAACGGATCTGCCCAATCGCTTTTTGTTTACCCAAGAATTTAGCAAGGTGCTAAGCAGCCACAGCGGCACCGATAACCCCATTGCCTTGGTGTTATTAGGTTTCCGTGAACTCCAATCCCTGAATGATGTGTTGGGGCATAGTGTTGCCGATGATGTTTTGAAAATCATCACAGAACGGGTTTCCGCCCATGTACGGGTGGAGGATTTACTCTGTCGCTGGCGGGGGGATACTTTTATCCTGCTGCTAACGTCCTGTAACAATAAGCGGGAAATTGAAATCTTTGTGCAACGTTTGTTATTGATTTTAAAACGGCCCTTTTTTATTGCCAATAATCCCCTTTATTTAAATGGCTATGCTGGGATTGCTTGCTACCCAGAAAATGGGGATAACGTGGAAACTCTCCTCAATCGCGTTGGGGTTGCCCTCAACGAAGTGAAAGACATTGGTAGCCGTCAATATTGTTTCTTTGAAGATTCCCTTAGTAGCGGCCATTTGGAACGCATTCAACTAGAACATGCCCTCCATCAAGCGTTAGATCGCAATGAATTTCTACTGTATTATCAGCCGATTGTGGATGTTAAATCCGGTAGTTTAAGCGGGGTTGAAGCACTTATCCGCTGGCAACATCCTAAACGGGGGTTAATGTCCCCAGGGAGTTTTATGGGGCTATTAGAAACGACTGGTCTGATTATTCCGGTTGGGGAATGGATTCTTCGCACAGCATTCCAACATTTTAGGCAATGGCAAGCCTATGTAAACGATGATTTTCGCATTGCCATTAATCTCTCACCCCAACAATTTCAGGCTCCGGATTTATTGCCAACGGTTTTTCGGATTTTAGAAGAAAATGCCCTACCGCCCAAACGTCTGGAAATTGAAATCACGGAAAATATTGCCATGCAAAATGTGACGGCGACTCAGAACTTGCTTAATGCCCTTAAATCCCACGGCATTCGCCTATCAATGGATGATTTTGGCACAGGGTATTCATCCCTTTCCTATTTAAAAAGCTTTCCTTTTAATACCCTCAAAATTGATCGCTCCTTTACGAAGGATGTACTGGCAACGCCAAAAGATGCGGCGATTATCCAAGCGATGCTGTTACTGGGCCATAGTTTTGACCTCAATATTGTGGCGGAAGGCATTGAAAGTGAGACCCAAGCCCGGCGATTAGTCGATTTAGGCTGCTCCGAGATGCAGGGCTATTGGTTTAGTCGTCCCATGGCGGAGGCGGATTTAACCGCGTTTTTACAGGACGGGGAATTCCAGCGGTTTATTTTGTCCTAGGAGCTTATTTAGGTCGTTGAGGTCAGCCCCGGTCTGGCGATCGCCGTCTTGGGGCAATAGAAACTTTTGTCCGGGCAAAATCGCCTAAGATTAATATAGCGTTAAGAAAACCGAGGGCGGTTACGGTTTTCCTTGGATTTTGCCCCAATTTGATTAATTTAGTCGCTACCACATTTAGCGTTTTACTCCTACAATGAAGCTCCTTGCACACTAGATATGGTGTCTTGGCTTGTTCAAGACCAGCGGCAAATGAATCACCTTGAAGAATGGCGGCAAAGTTGTGTTGATGAGCAACTCATCCGTCTCAATGTTACTCCCCTGATGGGCGACGCACCGGCCCAACACTTACTCTATGCAGAGGCGTTGTCCCGCCGGAATGATGGACGGTTGAGCGATGGCCTGTTGCAGCGTTATGCCCATGTGGCCAATGGGGGTTGGTGGTGTTCCGGCATTGATGTGTTGTCGGGGGAAACGGATTTGTGGGGCTGTTTTAAGCCCGATCGCCCGCGTCAAAATCCGGATAATCGCAAGGTGATCAAATATGAACATCCTCCTAAGGTACAGACGGGAATTTTTGCCCTCCGGGTTCCCCTTCATCTGTGGGAACGGATTGCAGAAAAGGCCGCGGTTCCCCTCACTGAGACAGACCCAGACCTCGACCAGCCTGATTTAGGGTTTTGGCAATGGTTAATGACCCATCCCACCGTGCCGTTAATCATTACGGAAGGGGCGAAAAAAGCAGGGGCGTTATTAACAGCGGGCTATGCGGCGATCGCCTTACCGGGAGTTCACAACGGTTATCGCACCCCCCGTAATGGGGCCGGACAACGGATTGGCAAATCCCAATTAATTCCGGCCCTGGCCAAATTAGCCCATGGTCAACGCCACATTTTCATCGCCTTTGACCAGGACACCAAACCCAAAACCGTCCAGCAGGTTAACCAAGCGATCCAACGGCTCGGTTTCCTGTTGAGCCAGCAACGGTGCTGCGTCAAAATTTTGCAGTGGGATCCCCAGGAGGGCAAAGGGGTTGATGATCTGATCGCCCACCAGGGCAGCACCTATTTGGATCACTGTGTTGACAACGCCCTCCCCCTAGAAATTTGGAAAGCCCAACGCCTCAACCGCTTAACCTATGACCAGGGCCTCGACGTAAATGCCCGCTATTTACCCCCGATC
>JAYKHU010000085.1:0-6637 GCA_035285105.1 Synechocystis sp. | reverse complement strand
AAATTAGCCCAGATGGGTGAAGACAGCCCTACTTGCTTCTCGATAAGCTAATCACAGTAAGACTGTATGAAGCGCGAGGAGATTAATCATGAAAACCGCCGTCATCGCTTTAGGAATGTTATTAGCCAGCCCTTTGATGGTGGGTAACCCAGCGGTCGCCCAAAACCCAGACCATATTCAACAATTATTAGAAACCAACGCTTGCATGAACTGTGATTTGCAAGACGCGGATTTAAGTGGGGCCCATTTGATTGGGGCCGATTTACGCAATGCCAATCTCCGAGGGGCAATATTAGATGAAGCCAACCTAGAAGGGGCTGATTTAACCGGTGCGAATTTACAAAACGCCAATCTGCGGGGGGCGATGGTGACCAATGCAACCCTCAACCATGCCAATTTAAAATCCGCCGATTTTGCCTATGCCAAGCTCTACGATGTGGATGTGACCGGTGCATCCGTTGAGGGGATTAAGATTCAAAATGCGGAAATTTACAACACGGGCATTGGGATTGGTGGCGGCGACGACTAAACGTGTCCCTCCAGACTGTGAGCCGATCAGTGGCGTTAGCCTGAATGGTTTTGGTCGCCGCTGTAGTCCCTTCATTCCCGTTGGCGATCGCCGTATGGTTCAACTATCACCAAGACAGATGCCTAGTCCCTTCGCGGTTTTGACCAATGTGCCGTCTAATTGGACCGTTTGGTAAGTCTGAATGGCGTCTGCAATGGGAACACTGATGGCTTGACGATTTCGCCACGCAACCATGTGATCAAATTTCCCGGCGGCAATTAAATCCACTGCGGCTACCCCAAACACACTCCCCAATAGGCGATCGAAGGGAGAGGGGATTCCCCCCCGTTGGATATGTCCCAGAACTGTTACTCGGGTTTCAGCGCCAGTGGATTGGGCAATTTTTTCCGCAATATATTTACCAATGCCTCCATAGCGGTCTTCCCCTAGTTGTTGAATTTGTTTGACTTGATCCCCCAATTCGGTGCGAACGGCTTCAGACACCATCACCAAGCAGAAATTTTGTCCCTGGGCCTGGCGTTGACGGATTTTGTTGCATATATTTTCAATCCGGTAAGGAATTTCAGGAATGAGGATAATATCGGCCCCGCCGGCAATCCCGGCCGCTAAAGCAATATGCCCGGCATCCCGTCCCATCACTTCCAAGACCATCACCCGATTGTGGCTGGCGGCGGTGAAATGGAGTCTGTCTAAGGCTTCCGTGGCGATGTTGGTGGCGGTATCAAACCCGATGGAAATTTCCGTTGCCCCCACATCGTTATCAATGGTTTTCGGAATACCGACGAGATTAATCCCCCCCTGCTGGGCAATGCGGCGCAAAATGGCTAAGCTGCCATCACCGCCGATCCCAATTAAGGCATCCACACCTAACTGACGATAGCCCTCAATAATATCTTCGGTGCGATCCTTAACAGTTCCATCCGGCATGGGAAAGGCAAAGGGGTCCCCTTTATTGGTGGTGCCCAAAACAGTGCCCCCCATCATCAACAGATGGTCAATGTTGTCGCGTTGGAGGGCGATCGCCTTGGGGGGGCGATGCATGAGACCATGGGTCGCTTCTTTGATGCCAATAACTTCCCAGCCATAGGTGCCGATGGCATGGTGAACAACGGAGCGAATGACCGCATTAAGGCCGGCGCAATCTCCCCCACTGGTCAAAATCCCAATACGCTTTATTTCTCCCATGATCTTCCCTAGCTGAATGTGGTCTGATTTATTTGTAGAGGGAAACTTCGATCACAAGGCAACTTCGTGAAAATTCTTAAAATTGTTGTCCGTTGATGACGCCGGTAACCCAGTGATTGGCCGACACCCCCAGGAAATCAGGATAGGGGGCAGGAGTTGTTAAAATAAGCAGAATTAAAATATTGTTCAAAAACACTCATTTGTGGGTATGAAGGTGATGGGGTTAGGCCACCAGCAACAGAGACAGGTTAGACAGATCGGAGCCCCCTTATTGGCGCTGTTGATTGGGGTTGCCATGGTCCCTAGGGCGATCGCCCAGACTCAATTAACGGTGGATACGATTCCTGCAACCCCGTCATCGTTCCGTTCCCAAACCCAGGGGCGGAAACAGTTTAATGAACTCCTCCGCCAAGGTAAAGAATTAGTCGACCGGGGCAATTTTGCCCAGGCGATCGCCGTTTATCAACAAGCAGCAAGCTTGGATCAAAATAATGCTGAACTCTACGGCAGTATGGGGTATCTTCACACGAGGCAAGGTCAGTTCAACGAAGCCGCCCAGCAGTTTCAACAGGCCCTGAAATTAGATCCCAATAACCCAGAATATTACGATGGTCTTGGCTTTAGCTATGCCAATCTGGGGGAATTGAGCCAAGCGACCAGTGCTTACTCTGCTGCCATTAGCCTAGCGCCGAAATCCGTTAAATATCGCCTAGCCTTGGGGGTTGTGTTACTCCGTCAAGGGGATTACGGACGAGTGCGCCAAACCTATGACGAAATTGCTCGCTTACAACCGGGGAACGATGAAGCCGCAGTGATGATGGGGGCCGCGTTGCTGCAAAGTGGACAGTTCGATCAAGCCATCACGTTTAACCGTGAGGCGGTGAAGTATTATCCCCACCGTTCTGAACTCTATCTCCAATTGGGCAGCGCCTATTTAGAGCAGGGGAATTTAGCTGCTGCACGGCAGATATTAGAACCCAGATTAAACACAGATTGGCGTAGTGTGGCCCTCCATTTGACCTGGGCAACCCTGATGGAAGCGGAGCAGAACTATCCCGCAGCCCTTGAGGCTTATAAAAAAGCCCTCCGCAATGACCCCCAGGCGATCGCCGCTAAGATTGGCAGCGGCAGAATGTATTTAGCCATTAATCAACCGGGGGAAGCAATTTGGATTTTTCGGGACTTAACCCGGGAAGCCCCTAACAACGCTGATTTTTACTATTTTCTCGGGGAAGCCTATGTGGTGGATAAAAAAGAAAATTTAGCCAAAACGGCCTTTGAAAAGGCGCAACAACTCTATCAAACCCAAAACAATTCCGAAGGACAGGAACGGGTAACAGCACGATTAGCGGAGTTGGAATCCTGATATGCTTTGAGACGGCGTTCAAGGACTTATTGGCGTCGCGGGTAGATGCCAGAAAACAAAATTTTGCAGCATGGAACAGTTTGAGGTGGTGGTAATCGGGGCTGGCCCCGCCGGTGGTCAGTGTGCGCGACAGTTAGCCCAGCAAGGGGTCAAGGTTTTATTGGTGGAGCAACATCGCAATTTTCAGCAAAATAATTACTCCAGTGCCGCTTCTCCCTTGGAAATCCTCACGTTATTTGATTTACCGGAATCGGTGGTGGCTTGCTATTGGTCTAATTTGGCGATCGCCGCGAGCCAAGTGGAACACCAATGGCGTAGTGATTCCCCCCAAGGGGTCGTGTTTGATTTCGCCAAACTCCGGGCCTTCTTAGCAGAATCCACCGTCAAAAATGGCGGAACCGTCTGGCTGGGGACGCGGTTTATTGACTATCACAATGAAGGTGATGAAATGATCGTGACCCTGCGGCAAGCGGGCAATCAAAAAGAGCAGATCAAAACCCAAGTTTTAATTGATGCCACGGGATCTAAACGGGGGGTCATTCAGTCAAAACAATCTTTTAAACCCAATCCTGATCAGTATCTCCGGGGGATAGGCACTGAATATTTAATTGAAGTGGATGCTGCCACCCATCAACGCTATGGGGACACGTTAATTTTTTTCTTGGGTTATCGCTGGAGTCCCCAGGGCTATTCGTGGATTTTTCCCATGGATAATCACCAGTTAAAAGTAGGAACCGCCATTTTTGCTGGGCATCATCGCTATTTAGGGCCGTTAAAGCCCATTCGTTCCTACACAGAAGCCATTATTCAAAACTATTTAAAGCTGGATCAATACCAGCTCATTGAAATCCACGGCTCAGTGCTAGACTACGCCAAAAACCAAGGGGATACCTATTACCGGGGGGGAGTCATGGCGATCGGGGATGCGGTTTCCACGGTCAATTTTTTAGGGGGGGAAGGAATTCGGCACGGTATGGTGGGGGCTAACATCGCCGTTCCCTTCATCCAGCGCTATCTCAACGGCGATCGCCAGGGGTTTAGCCACTATGAACAAGCCATGAAGAGCCATTTCAGTCAGCCGTGGCAACAGAGTGAGCGCCTCAGTCAACGTGTCTACCTGGAATTTAGTGATGCCAAAATCGATCTCGGCGTCACCTATTTGCGGTATTTCAATTACGACCAGGTGCTAGATCTCCTGTTTAACTACCGATTTGATAGGATCTACGGGGGCATCACGCCTCTGCTACTCAAAAAACTTGCCCAATTTAGCCAACGCTATCGTCAATGGACCCGGCGCCTCGTTCAGTTTCTGTTTCCTTCGCCACAGCCTTAAGCCTGGGACTGTGGGGATTATTAGTCAGTTGTAGTGGCAACCAAGCCCTCGAAAACCGCTTTGCGGCCAACCCTGACCTGCAAGCCTCCCCGACAGCGGGGACGAATCCCACCACAGTGCTGCCCTCCCCTTCACCCGCCGGCCGCCCTGGTGCTTCCCCCGTCCCAACCATCAACCCCACGCCGATTTCCAGCGGTACGTTTACCGATGTGGCCACCTTGCCCGCTTCTCTCGCAACGCCCATTCAAGATCTAGCGGACCTGGGGATTCTCACCGCCAAAACCGATCAACAATTTGCCCCCCAACAACCCATTAGCCGGGCAGAATTCAGTCGCTGGTTATTCCAAGCCAATAATATTTTCTTCGCTGATCAACCCAGTAAGCAGATTCGTCCTGCGGCCCCGGGGGCGAAACCGGTCTTTACGGATGTGCCCACCACCCATCCCGATTTTGCCTACATTCAAGGTTTTGCCGATGCAGGATTAATTCCCTCTTCCTTAACCAACGATCCCAGTGCCACCCTGTTTCGTCCCGATGCCCCGTTAACCCGGGAGGATTTACTCCTGTGGAAAGTGCCCTTAGATCAGCGGGGTGCTTTAACCAAAGCCAGCTTGGACAATATCAAAGAGACATGGGGATTTCAGGATGCCGCCAAAATTAATCCCAAAGTCTGGTCAGCACTCTATGCGGATTTCCAAAGTGGCGATCGGTCTAATTTACGGCGCATGTTTGGTTTCACCACCCTCCTCCAACCCCAAAAACCCGTTACCCGGGCAGAAGCCGCAACGGCCCTGTGGTACCTAGGCGATCAAACCGATGGCATCACTGCCCAGGACGTTTTAACCACACAAAAGAACACCCCGGACACTACGCCTGCTCCGTCCCCCGAGAGTGATACGGGGCAGAACAGTGAGACCCAGTAACCCGCCAACCGTTTCAATGGCGATCGCCAGAGTCAGGATTTGTGCCCCGTTTCCGACGAACAGGTTGCCCAAGAATTGCTAAATTGACGTTACGTGGGAATTATTTTGGTTGATTTCTAGGCCCTGCTATGGATTATTGTCACCGCATTATTAACCTTTGGATTGTCTTCTTACTGGGAATGCTATTTCACACTGACCTAGGGTTAATGCCGCTATTTCATAACCTGAGTGTGGCGGAGTTTCAGGGACAAACCATGGCAGATGTTGCACCGATCTTTTGGTTAATGCTGGCATTTTTTATGTTGCCCCTATTTGCCATTATTGTCTTGTCTTTTACCCAATCCCGTCGAACCCGACAAATCCACTTTGGCTTAACGGTGGTCTATTCTGTGCTTAATTTGGGGCATTTAATCGCTGACTTGATGTTAGATCCCATCGTTTGGTATCAAATTTTTCTGATGGTTTTTCTCTTTTTACTGGGATTGTTACTCAATGTGGTTTCCTGGCGTTGGTTACGATCACTGAAGTCGATCCCTGTTCATCCTATCTCCAGTTTTTAGACCCTTCAAACCTGTCCCCAACGGGTCGGCGGATAAAAGCGAAACAGGGCATGGCCAATAATATTTTCTGCGGGTAAAAAGCCCCACACATGGGAATCGTTACTATTGTTACGATTATCCCCCATGACAAATAGTTGGCCCTCCGGCACCTGCACCGGGGGCAGTTGGTAAAAAGGTGTCTCCAAAATATAGTTCTCCTGTAGCGGCTCCCCGTCTCGATAGACAATGCCATTGGCCACCTGCACCGTCTGACCTGGGGTGGCAATGACACGCTTAATGAAGGCTTGCTCCAGGCTGTACCCTTGGCTTTGCAGTAATTGCGGGGGATGGAAAACCACAATGTCCCCAATGTGGGGCGGATGGAAATGATAGGAAACTTTTTCCACCACCAGGCGATCGCCCCGTTCAAGGGTAGGCAACATGGAGTCTGAGGGAATATAACGGGGTTCAGCCACAAAAATCCGTAATAGTAGCGCTAGAACCAACGCAATAATTAATAATGGGCCATTTTCCCGTAAAAATTGCCAACGGGAGGGGGCAGGGGAGTCTTGCATGGGGTAAACGTTGTGGGGAGATCGCGACTCGTTAAGAATTTCGGCGTTTAGAATAATACTGTGACATCCTCCCGACGCTCACCCTAACGGGTAGAGCGCGGGCTTCCCTTCCTCGCGGTTGGTTTTTCCTGCTTCATCGGGGTTCCCAAGCAACCTTCCTCCACAGGCAGTATCACCGTCTGTCCAA
>JAYKHU010000084.1:0-2637 GCA_035285105.1 Synechocystis sp. | reverse complement strand
CCTGGTGTTGGAAGTCATCCAAGGGAAAAGCAAACAAATCAGTGGGGGAAGCGTAGGCGAGGGTTTTCACAGGGTCGTCAAGAAAGGTCAATTACTCCCTATCTTATTACTGCTCACCCAATCCAGTGGAAAATCGAAAAACAACAAAAAAATGAGACTGCTTTCTGATGAGGTGTTTTCTCTATCCTTTAGCCAGGGCGACTGAATAGCAATATACTAAAGGGCGATAAGGTTCAATCGGAATCAACGCCATGGGTCTATGCATCAATCCCGACTGTGAAAAGGCAAAAAAACAAGAAGATCAAGGTCTGAGCTTATTTTGTACGGGCTGTGGCTCTAGCTTGCTGATCAATGACCTCTACCGAGTGATTAAATACCTCGGCGGCGGCGGGTTTGGGATGACTTATCTGGTGGATGATTGCGGTACGCCTAAAGTTCTCAAAATTCTACACAATACCGACCCCAAGGCGATCGCCCTATTTGATCAAGAGGCGTTGGTGCTCCAAAGGCTAAATCATCCGGGGATACCCAGAGTAGAAACGGGGGGACGGTTTGATTATGTCCCACGGGGAAGCCAGGAACCTTTGCGGTGTTTGGTGATGGAATATATCGAAGGGGAAACCCTGGAAGATTATTTAGCAAAAAACAATTATCGGCCAATTTCTGAAAAAGCGGCGGTGCGTTGGCTACAGCAATTGCTGGAAATTTTGGCATTAGTCCACAGTGCTAACTATTTTCATCGGGACATTAAACCGGCCAATGTGATGCTGCGATCTTCGGGGCAAATTGCATTGATTGACTTTGGCACAGCGCGGGAGGAAACCCAAACCTATTTACAAAAAATGCAGGGTAAGGGAGTCACGGGTATTGTTTCGGTGGGTTATACGCCCCATGAACAGGCCAATGGCCAAGCTGAATATCGCTCTGATTTTTTCGCAGTGGGCAGGACTTTCGTTTTTTTATTGACCGGCAAAACTCCCGATCAGTTTCAAGGAAGTCTCAAAAAAGGCTTGATTTGGCAACAAGAAGCCCAAGGTTATCGGCAAGAATTACGGGATTTGATTGATGAATTGATGCATCTTGATGTTGACGAGCGACCGATCAATGCCCAGGCTATTTTGGACAAGTTACAACCTTTAGATGATCTTTATCAAACACAACAAACGATTAAAGTTTTACCTAGCTCTCCCCCAGTAACGACTACCAAGCCACCGATTTTGCAACCACTACCTCTCAAGTGGCTGACCAGACGCAACGTTTTAATTGGTTTAGGAGCTGTAGGAGTAACAGGATTAACAGTTTTTCCTAGAAACGTAAGAAGTTTTACAGAAATGTTACCCGGTGGAGTTCCGCTAGAAATGATTGGCATACCTGCAGGAAGATTTATGATGGGAGCTTCCGATTCTGATCCTGACGCTAAACCCAATGAAAAACCGGCCTATTTGTTTCAACTCAAATCTTTTGCAATTGCTAAATATCCCATTACTCGCCGACAATGGTTAGCCATAACGGGATTGAATTTACGAAAAGATCTATCCTATTTCAGAGATTTTCCCGACCATCCCATGGAGTGGGTCAATTTTGCCTTAGCCCAGGAATTTTGTCAAAAACTTACTCAAATAACCGGAAAAACTTATCGTTTACCCGGTGAAGCGCATTGGGAATATGCTTGCCGTGCTGGAACAACAACCCGTTTTTATTGGGGCGATGATGCGGGCAAAGTTGGCGACCATGCCTGGTCTTTGGTCAATTCAGAAGGAACATCCCATGAAGTAGGTCAGAAAATACCGAACGATTGGGGATTGTATGACATGGCGGGGAATGTGTGGGAATGGTGTTCTAATAATTGGCGCGACGATTACCGTGATGGAGCTAATAGTGTCGGTACACCCAGTCAATTTAGGGCAATTCGTGGCGGATGCTGGGCATGCAATGCTTTTGACAGTCGTTCAAGTAATCGACAAAAAACGGATAAAGATTATTCGAGCAAGACAATTGGTTTACGGGTAATTTATCAAGTTTAATGATTCCAGATAAACGGCGATCGCCCGATAGATGGCATATTCTCCAATCACGGTTCTACCCGATCCCGTTTCTGCGTTGGATCGTTATTTTTGGGACAAAAAACTCCTACCACAAGGGCAGGAGTCATAAACAGATCAATTAGGGTTAATTCAAAAACCTGAAGGATCTAGTCAAGATCAGGCATTGCCAAACAAGGCTCCGTTTCCCGATCAATCCCTTTCTCAAATCCCGCAGCGGCAGCCCGCGCACGACCCGCGTGCCAGAGGTGACCGACGAGGAAGAAGAAACCAAGGACGAAGTGAGAGGTGGCTAACCAAGCCCGGGGAGACACGTAGTTAAAGGAGTTAACATCAGTGATTACCCCACCCACAGAGTTCAAAGAACCGAGGGGAGCATGGGTCATGTATTCAGCAGCGCGACGCACTTGCCAGGGTTGAATATCATTACGGAGTTTATCCAGATCCAAACCGTTAGGACCACGAAGGGGCTCTAACCAAGGACCACGGAAATCCCAGAAACGCATGGTTTCACCACCGAAGATGATTTCCCCAGAAGGAGAACGCATCAGGTATTTACCCAAACCGGTGGGGCCTTGGGCAGACGCGATGTTTG
>JAYKHU010000083.1:0-6755 GCA_035285105.1 Synechocystis sp. | reverse complement strand
GGATCGCCCAATTCAGCAGACGGGGGGCCAAAGGACGTATAAACCGCGAATCCCGTGATGGCGATCAGAATAACAGCGAAGGTAATGCTAATAACGGTTGCGGATTCCATAGGGTAAGATTGATAGTTGTTTCTGTTGTCTTATATTATTACAGAACATTACAAAATCTCATTTAGTCGTTTTTAACGGGAAACTCTATGGCACAGCGCACTTGGTTAGGAGATATCCTCAGACCCTTGAACTCTGAATATGGCAAGGTCGTTCCCGGCTGGGGAACCACTCCTGTGATGGGAGTTTTTATGGCTCTCTTCCTCGTATTTCTACTGATTATTCTGCAAATCTACAACTCTTCTTTAATTTTAGAAGGCTTCCGCGTTGACTGGAATGGCTAAGCTGGGTTTCTCCCCTTGCGGATTCCTATGGCATCGCCTTTGATGATTAGTGTCGAGATCCCGCTTTGCCGGGATTTTTTTGTGGGAAGACCTGCTACAGTCGGATTGACGGCTTATTTGATTGCGTTAACTTGAAACTCTATGAATATTTTTGGTATTGGTTTACCCGAAATGGGTCTGATTCTCGTCATTGCCTTACTGGTGTTTGGCCCCAAGAAACTCCCCGAAATTGGTCGTAGTTTAGGCAAGGCCCTCAAAGGGTTTCAGGATGCCTCGCGGGAATTTGAAACCGAATTTAAGCGGGAAGCGGAAAATTTAGAAAAATCCGTGCAGATGAAAGCCCAGCTTGAGGAAGGCAAAACAGCGGAGTCTGAATCAGAAAAAGTCGGTTAAGAAGGAAAGAAGAGCCGAGTGGATAAATCCTTACCTGTTTACTCCCTGATTATCCCCATTTATAACGAGGAGGATAATATTCCCCTGCTTTACCAGCGAGTTAAGGCAGTGATGGATCAATTGGGCGATTGTGAATTAATTTTGATCAACGATGGCAGCCGGGATCACTCTTTATCCCTCATTCGCGAGTTAAATACCCAGGACGCCCGAGTTTGTTACCTCAGTTTTGCCCGTAACTTTGGGCACCAGATTGCCGTTACAGCGGGCCTGAATTTTGCCCGGGGCAAGGCCGTGATTATCCTCGATGCTGACCTCCAAGATCCCCCTGAATTATTGCCTGACCTGATTGAACAATGGCAACAGGGTTATCAGGTGGTTTATGCCCAGCGCACTAAGCGCAAACAGGAAAGCTGGTTTAAGCGGTTCACCGCCTACGTCTTTTACCGACTGTTGCAACGGTTGGCCGATGTCAACATTCCCGCCGATACCGGCGATTTTTGCCTGATGGATCGTCAGGTGGTGGATTTATTAAACGTCATGCCTGAACGTAATCGCTATATCCGGGGGTTACGATCCTGGGTGGGATTTCGACAAACCGCGGTTAAATTCGAGCGGGATCCCCGGTATGCCGGAGAGGTGAAATATACCTTTCGGAAATCATTGCGCCTAGCCATTAATAGCCTGGTGTCGTTCTCCATTGTGCCCTTACGACTGGCGACTTATTTGGGTCTATTTTCCGCCCTGATGGCCCTATTGATGGCTGTGTTGGTTCTGTATTGGCGGCTCTTTCAGGTCAATTCCCCCATTACGGGCTTGGCAACCATTGTGATCGCCATCCTCTTTTTTGGGTCAGTACAACTGATTTGTATTGGGATTTTAGGGGAATATATCGGGCGGATTTACGACGAAGTCAAGGGTCGCCCGTTGTATACGTTGGCAGAGGCTGCGGGCTTTGAAAAACCAACAGGATAGGATTGCAGCGGCATCGTCCCTAGGGTTGCTTAATCAGTTCTAGGGTTGAACCGGGGGTTAAAAAGGTCACCATCGCACCATCCGCTGTGCCACAGGCTTGGGTATTATCCGCTTGCACCACGGTAAACCGATCATTGACCACACAGAGGGTCTTTTGAGTACTGGTCTCTAAATCAGGACGGGGAGGGGCTACATTTTCCTCAATCTTAAAGTAGGTCACTGCACTATCTGAATAAACAACGCAGTCGCCCGGTTCAATGACCCACCATCCTTCACTCACCCAGACATCCCGTTCGTTTTGAAATGCCTGGGCCATAAATAATCTCTGATTAACGTAGTTGCAAGTCTCCCCAGCAGTGGCCGCAACTGGGGTCACTAGGTTAGCCCCCAACCCCATCGTCAGTAAGGCAACAAAACAAGATGGCAGCCCAGACTTGATCATGAACTATTCCTCAACAAACCAATAATTTGCTAACGCCAATCATACCGGAACATTTCGGCTTTGCCTATCTTCTCAGTGGTTCCTCGCCGGCGTTTCACCATCGACAGGGGTTTCACTGTCAGAAACCATTGCGGTTCGGCCCGAGTCTCAGTTCTGGGAACCTGATCGCCCTGGTAGGCAAAATTAGAAGGCTAGCCTACAATCTAGGTCATTACCCTGGACAAACTTTTCCTTACTCCATTCATCACCCACTGAAATCACTGACATTATGTCCAGCCCCCCTTATGATGCAGGATTATTTTGAATTTTTTGTGAGGAGTTAACCCCCATGCCCTTTAGCCACCACAGTCCAGAACAAGATGTATTCTATGCCCAAGGAACCCTAAGCGCTGCGACCATCAAGACGTTTCGGCAGGATTTAAATGCTTGGTTGACCGCGACAACCGCCCCTGGGTTGGTAATTGATTTTTCGTCGGTAGACTTTTTGGATAGTTCCACCCTGGTGGTATTGGTGGATAGTTTTAAACAAACTCGCCGCGCCGGTAAACAATTAATGCTGAGTGGCGTTTCCCCGGAACTCAAAATTATTTTTGAACTGACGCAGTTGGATTCGGTGTTCACTATCTATCCGACCCCCGACGCCGCTTTTGATAGCCTTAACACTCTACCGATCGCCGCTTAGCCGCTTAATTTTTTCCCTCAAATACCGATATAGTTTTAAGTAGCATTCGGGAGTCCGGTTAATCTACCCTGATTCTCTATCTTTTTACCCGTGCTATGGTATCCCCCCTGCAAAGTAAAGCCATTACCGTTCGTCCTAATCCCCCCCTGCCCCCGAGGGTAATGGCGGAGCAGAAACTTAAAACAGAACGCTTGCATGATGTGGAATTATTACTGCAAGATATGTTCATCCGAGAGGAAACCACCGTTAAACTGATTTTTGATTCGTTATATGACGTCGGGGCGATCAATATCATTAATAAAAAAGTAGCCTTTCCCCCGTTAAATCGCTTCTTGAAAACGGTGGTGAAATTCCCCAAGCCGATCGCCAAAGTCTTCCTATTTCGGTGGTTTGTGGCTAACTGTCCGAAATTGTTAACGGATTGGCTCCATAGTAAAGTGCGCTTTAAATAACGCTGATTTTTATGACGATTAGGGGGCATGGACGGCGACAAAAACTAACCCGTTGGCGGTCATTGATGGCGGTTACGGTTGTGTTTGTCACCAGTACAGCCCAGGGCCAAACCCTACCGCCCCCGGAGGATATTCCCGAGGAAGTATTACGCACTGAAATTATCCTTGAAGGGCGATCGCCGGTGGACGGGGAAGCATTGACGGCCACAGAGTATGCAGAATTAATGGAACATCTGGCGGAGAATCCTAATCCTCCCCAACTGAATGCTGAAATTCGCCATCTGATTTTTTTACTAAAAGTGCGGAAAATGCTGAAAACGTTCATCCCGTTTATTTGACCGGTTTGATTCTCACAACGGGAAGCGTTTCATTTGACTAACCGCTAGGCGGGCGTTGCGTTTTAGCCGGGGAGATAAATGGGGCACCTGGGGAATTTGCCAGAGTAAGTCCACTGTACGTCGGAAAAGTCGCACCAAATCCCCCTCATCCAAACTGGTTTGTTGACACAAATTTTCCCAATCCATCCCTGCGGCCCATTGCTCCACTAAGCCCATCAAATCCACTTCTAACCACAACGGAATGGCGATCGCCTTGGCATTTTGGCTTTTGATTAACTTGCGGCGCAGATCCCAGAGATTAACCCGATTGAGTTCGTCGGCAATAACCAGGGCTTGCCAAAATTCTGGGGGGACAGAGGGTAGTTTTAGCCCAAGGCGTAACAGGGAAAAATCCTGGGCTGGCCGCAGGGCCGCTAAGACTTCGGGGGACGGATGGATATGGGTCCAGGTATCGGAACGCGGTGTTTCTGTAATCAAGGCACTGACCGCAGCGGCTAATTGTTCCGGTTGAAGATCATTGAATTTTCCTGAAATTAGGGCCAACCCCAACCACAATTCATTTTCCCCCCGTAACGTCGCGGCCGTTTCCCCCAAGAGGGTCGGAGTAAATTCCTCTAGGGCATCCATGGTTTGCAAAATATCGATCAAATCCAAAAATTCTTGCCAATAGTAGGATTGACGGGATTGTAGCCGCTCATATTCCTGTTGGCGTTTGGCGAGGGTTTTCTGTAGGGCCTGACGTTGGTGGAATTGGTCAATCAGTTTACCGGGATGTTTGTGTTTGGCTAAGGGATGGACCTCGAGTAATTGCTTAACGTGATCCACCCGGGCTTGTTGTCCCATCACTTCCGGGGCCGGTAACAGGGGATAGGTTTCCGCATCTAATACGGTGGCGATCGCCGCACTGGCGTCATCTCCTTTAATGGGTTTGGTGGGGGCGAGTAATTCCGCCGGGGGGGGGGTTAGGGTTTGCCAGGTCGTATTGGGTAGCTCCCCCAGGGGCACATCGTAAACATCACTCACAGAAACCTGATACCAGCGATTATCGTCCCCCAGGCAGCACCATTGGGGGAGGTTGTGCCCAGCGGACATCGGGGCGATGATCACCGCTAAACGGGGTTTAGACCCCTTGATATGGCGTCCTTTAAGGTAAAGTAAATGTCCTGGTTTCAGGTTAGCCAGTTGATTTTTCAGATCCTGTTTACGGCTTTTTTCCGCTTGCTGTTGCAGGGTTTTTAGTAACCGTTCCTCTTCCCGCAACCGTCCCCGGAATTTTTCGTAACTATACAAATCCCGTTCTGGAATGCCCGCCAGTTTAATATCCAACTGGGCTAAGGTTTTGACAGCATCGGCGATCGCCGCTTTGGTGGGTTCCAGGGCAAACTGGGCTAGGTATTCAGCAAAACTGCGTTCCAGTAAATTTTTTGCCTCTTCTAAGCTGTGTTTCTGCAACAGGTTCAATACCATGCCGTAGGAGGGGGTAAACCAACTGCGCAGGGGTTCCGCTGCGGCTAGGGCTAAATAGGCCCCTTCCGTTGCCCCTTCAAAGGGGGTCTGTACCGTCACCACATGGCCTTCCACATCCATCCCCCGACGTCCGGCCCGCCCAGCAATCTGTAAAAATTCCGAGGGACTAAGCATGGCGTGACCCTCGTTAGTGCGTTTCGATAACGCCGAAATCACCGTGGTACGGGCCGGCATATTAATTCCCGCCGCCAAGGTTGCCGTGGCAAACACGACTTTGACTAACCCCTGTTCAAATAATTTTTCCACCAAGGTTTTCATATCCGGCAACACCCCCGCATGGTGGACTGCAATGCCCCGCAAGAGGGGTTCAATTTGCTCAAACCGGGTCATAGGGGAGGATTGGGCAATCCACTGCCAGAGTTTAACCATGTCATCGGGGGCGATCGCCAGGTGGTTTAACAGGGCGGTGGCTTCGGTGGCGGGATCGTCTAAGTAACCGAGGACAGCATGGACTAAATCGGGAAAACCTTGTTTCAATTCCCGGTTTAACTTATCCCGTAGGAGGGGATTTTTGCCAAAGAAAAAGTTGAGTAACTGGAGTTGGATGCTTTCCTGTTCAGCGGGTTCCACCAAGCAAAACTCTGCCAAGGCCTGGGCGGATTGTTCACAACCCCGCCGACTAAAAATGACATAAATCACCGGTAATAGATCCCGTTCCTGGAGTTGCCGCATCACGGTGAACACGGAGGGACAGTCTTCTTTGCGGAGGCGACGGTTTTTGCCAGAGCGGGTATTCTTGTTGCCTTCTTTCGGTAAAAGTCGGGGATTGACGCCCTTTTTTTTGTCATTAAGCAGGGGAAATAACCCCTTGCGGGTGCTGTAGTGAAAATTCAGCGGCACGGGGCGGAAGTCGGAATTGACCAATACGCAGGAGGCAAAGTCGGTATTTTGGTCCGTTTGCCGGAGGACTTTGAGGGAAACCCCGGTGCGAACTTGGTTAATCCATTCCGTTAGCTGTTCAGGATTGCCAATGGTGGCGGACAGCCCCACAATTTGAATAGTGCTGGGGCAATAAATGATTGATTCTTCCCACACCGTTCCCCGGCCGCGATCGCTGATGTAGTGAACCTCGTCAAACACCACCGTTTCCACATTTTCCAAGGACGTGCCCACCTCACCGATGGGGGTTTCGTAGAGCATATTGCGGAAAATTTCCGTGGTCATCACCACCACCGGGGCATTGGCATTAATCACCGTGTCCCCGGTAATCAGTCCCACCAGGCGATCAGCTTCATCAACCCCTAACTTTTCTAGCTTTTCTTGGAAATCCCGCACCTTCTGATTCGATAAGGCTTTGAGGGGGGTGGTGTAAAAAACCCGTTTTCCCTGGGTGATCGCCCGATAGATGGCATATTCCCCAATCACCGTTTTGCCCGATCCCGTCGGCGCACACACCACCACCGATTGACCTTGATCCAACGCGGCGATCGCCTGGTGTTGGAAGTCATCCAAGGGAAAAGCAAACAAATCAGTGGGGGAAGCGTAGGCGAGGGTTTTCACAGGGTCGTCAAGAAAGGTCAATTACTCCCTATCTTATTACTGCTCACCCAATCCAGT
>JAYKHU010000082.1:0-14931 GCA_035285105.1 Synechocystis sp. | reverse complement strand
GTGCTGGAAAAAGCCTTTGGGGAAGCCTGGGCTGAACGCTATATGAGTCAAGTTTTGTTCGATGTTCTTACCTAATCCTATTATTGGCCCGACGTGACGACCTCAACGGGATACTCGTTGGGGGGCGGCACAATGTCATTAACCCGGCGGAAGGCCTCAATATCCTTGATGAGTGCAGCGTTGGATTTCTCGCTAATCAAGTAAAACTTGAATTCTTGGTCTTCGCTAAGCATTTGGGCATAGGCCGCCGCAGAATCTAAGTAGGGTCGATAACTGTCATCTTTGGCAATATGAACCTGCATGAAGGGCAAAATCACCGACGCTCCATACTGATGTAATAAATTCGGATCGGGCAGGGTGATTTTATCAACGGATTGAATAATGTTGGTCACGCTGGCATCTAATTTAGAGAAATCCACATGGGCTTGACCTTCCATCAGGGTCAAATATTTTTCCTGACTGCCTAACCGGGGAAAGGAGCGGGCCTGTTCCAACACAAACGGTGTGGCGGGATCATAGCTACCCCCCATCATCACCACGGGAATGGTGACTTTATTTAACCCTCTAATCCCAAAAACAGCACTGTTGACTGGGTTAGCGGCCACGATCGCCGTCACTCGGGGATCTCGGAATTGATAATTCTCCTGGGGTAGGGTTAGGGCGTCACATTGCAAGAGTAAGGCGGTGTTCGGGACTCCATAGCCGATATCACATTCGGTGGTTAAGTAATCCCAGTCAATTTCCGCCCCGGCGATCGCCAAGGCAGTATACCCCCCAAAGGAATGCCCCCCCATCCCCACTTCGGTTAAATTTAAGCGTCCTTGAAATTCACTCTGGTTACGTCGTTCCAGTTCATCCAGCAGAAACGTAATATCTTTCGGGCGATCGATGAAATCCTCCACAAGGTAGGGTTGGCGGGCTTCTCCTTCCAGGAATGCCTGGGCGAGGGCAAAATCACTGCCAGGATGTTGGGGCAGGGCCACGAAGAAGCCGTAGGAGGCCAGTTTTTTGGCAATTTGGTCAAAGTCATCGGGGCGGGACGCTAATCCGTGGGAAATAACGACAACTGGCGTTTGCCCCGACTTCCACCGTTGGGGACGATAGACATCTACATAAAAGCGGCGATCGCGGCTGGGGTCTAGCAATTGCCAAGTATCCTTCGGCATCACCCCATAGGGCCCCGGTTTGGTGGGATTATTTTGGGCTAGTAGGCTGGGGGAAATGGGGGAATCGGTTTTTGCTTCCTCGGCGGAGAGAATCGCCAGCTCTTGAATGAAATGCTCTGTCGCCCTGACGACTAAATCCACTGCTTTGGCCCGTTCTTCAACGGTTTCTCCTTCTAAATGAATATCCGTTGGATATTTTTTGATGAAATTGAGTAACGTTAATCCGCCGTCTCGATCCATGGCTGCCTGGATTAATGCAGCACGGATGCCGTATTGCCCATTGCCCCCCCAGGGAGTGTTGAAAACATATCCCGTCCGTGCAAGAACATCTTCTCCGACACTGCTGTTGAAAAAACGGCTAAGAATGAGGGGATCGACATCCGCTTTAAACTGCATTAGTTCCCGCAATTTATCCAGTTCTTCCTCTGATGTACCGACAAGATTAAATAAAAAGCCCAAATTGGCATCAACGTCACCGGTTTCAACAAAATTTTCCAAAGATTCGACTTTGACCGTTAATTTAATCGGGCCGTAGGTAAAAAAGATATTTTCAGCCGTCTTGCCCGGCAACTGGGTGAAGAGAGTGGCAAGGGAGCCTAAGCCAAAGGACAAAAACCAACGAGCGAAGCGTTTGGGAGAAGCAATCATATAATCGCGGGAGCTTATAGAAGAAAAAAGGTGAAGTTAGTCGAAAATCCGATGGGAGGGAAGTGCGTGGAAAATGCTCTCGAATTCGATGTCAATAACCATACTAATCATAGTTGATCAACCATTGGCGGCAGGGCGATCGCCAGCTTATCCCAATCAACGCTTAGACTTAGAGTTAAATCAATTTGACTGGATTTTTACGAATTTCCTCGCCGCCCAAAAAGCGCCAAACTTTCCCCTACAATGTCGGTAAAGTCATTGTTGTGATGAGATTATGATCCCAGGCGAAATCATTCCCGCAGACGGTGAAATCGAACTTAATGCTGGCCGCCCCACCCAGGTTATTAACGTCGCCAATAGTGGCGATCGCCCTATTCAAGTCGGTTCCCACTACCATTTCTACGAAGTTAATACTGCCCTGCAATTTGACCGGGAACTGGCCCGGGGCATGCGGCTGAACATTCCGGCCGGGACAGCGGTGCGATTTGAACCGGGGGACGAAAAAACCGTGACGCTCGTGCCCTATGCCGGAAGTCGGGAAGTGTATGGCTTTAATAATTTAATTGATGGCCCCCTAGCCGGTGAGACAGCAGCCTCCTCGAAGCAGAAGAAAAAATAGGCATTACCTGTTAACGGACAACGAGCCGCCTTCCCCGCCAACGAAAAAGCCACCGTAACGATAACGATGGCCAAGGGGGGCAATTTTTAACGCCCAAGCATTAGGCACTGGCCCCGGACGCAAATACCGCCACGGCAATTAAGCCCGCCACCAACCCAACGGCGATCGCCGCCAGAATAAGATAATTTCGTTTTTCCGTGGAGGTCGGGGCTTCGGCGCGGTACAACCGGGGTTCCACCGCAAAATTATTGATCCGACCCCCTTCGTCTTGGGTATAAGGCATGGTTAAACTCCTTCTGATTTGATGGTGTCAATAAATAAAACAGGTTTTATATAACGGCTTGGTTATTGAGTGTTGAAAGCCGATTTCTACGAATAATACCTCAAAATCTCCCTGCTCCCGCAGACTAAATCCCCCTCAGCCAGTTCAAGTGAATTGCTTTTTGCGAATTAGAGGTCAAGAAATGACTATGTTTTCTTTAACTTATTCTTAACCTAAACTTAAACTCTTCTTAACTTAGTAGGGTGGTGATCAAGTGAAAAATAAGAATGGCAAGGGTTTAACTTTTTCTTAAACAAAATTGAGCGTAAACGCAGCAACTTTTTTCTTCATTTTTCTTTTATAAACTTGGCAGATTGACATTATTATCTATAGTTAAATCAACTAAGTCGATCTGGAAGCTTGTGACGATTCCAATGCTAGTTTCTGGTATTTTGAGTCCCTGGATAGGTCATTTCTTGCCAGAAATAAAGGATTACATTCAATCTCACTTGCACGATTCCGTCTCGGCCAGCTTGTTTTTAAGTCTGTCGTTTAAGCGCATCGAAACTTTTTATGGGTATTATGTTTACGTCATTACACAAAGCTATCACTCTCTCCGCCGTCGCAGTTGCTGTTTCCTTTGGTGCGGCGGGCCAGGCGATCGCCCAATCATTAAATGGGGCCGGTGCTAGTTTCCCCGCACCGCTCTACCAGCGTTACTTTGCAGAATACAAAAAAGCGACCGGCAAAACTGTTAACTACAACTCCGTCGGTAGTGGGGCTGGTGTCCGTCAATTTATTGGTGAAACCGTTGATTTTGGTGCTTCGGATGCCCCTGTCACGTCAGCGGAACGGCAACAAATGAAACGGGGCGTAATCATGGTGCCCACCGCGGGGGGGGCCGTTGCAGTGGTCTACAACCTGCCGGGTAAGAAGGTGAATATTTCCCGTTCCAAACTGCCCCAAATTTTCTCTGGGGAATTAAAAACCTGGGACCAAGTGGATTCCAGCCTCCCCAAAACCCCGATTCGGGTGGTAGTTCGTGCCGATGGCAGTGGAACCACGGAAATTTTCACCAGTCACTTGAGTGCCATCAGCCCGTCTTTCAAGCAGAAAGTCGGATCCGGTAAAGCGCCCAACTGGGGTTTCCAAGTGTTAAAAGGCCCCAAAAATGATGGGGTTGCAGCGGCGGTTAAGCAAACCCCCGGGGCGATCGGCTACGTGCAAGACACTTACGCCCGCAAAAATGAAAGCGCCAACTTGCAAACGGCTAAAGTACAAAACAAAGCCGGCAAAATTGTGGAACCCAGCCTCGCTGAAGCGAATAAAGCCTTAGGTTCTGCTAACTTTGACAGCAATTTTGTGGCTGACGTTAACGATCCCCCTGCTGGTTATCCCATTGTGGGGATGACCTGGTTGTTGGTCTACCAAAACTACAAAAATCCCGCCACGGCTAACGACATGAAAGCGTTAGTGAAATGGATCTTGACTTCCGGTCAAAAATACAATACCGAGTTGGAATACACCCAAATTCCCTCTAATGTTGCCCAACGCGTCATTGCGGCGGTTAACAAAATCAAATAACCCTTTGTGTTGGTGGTGGGTAAAAGGGCGTTTTTTTATGAATGACCCTTTTGCCTACCGACATTCACTGTCCTGTGTCCCATTCCCCGTGCCACCATGGTTGATAGCTTTCCCTCCCTTGATAACCAACCTGTTGCTAAAGACATTGACATCACTGTCTCCCGCGCCCTAGTGAGCAACATGGATTGGGGATTTAAAAAATTAGCTTGGATTTGTGCCTTTTCCGTCTCGGTTATCTTGCTCTGGATTGGCTGGATTGTTTTCCGTGATGCCCAACCGGCGATCGCCAAGTTTGGGTTAGGTTTTCTCACCAGTCAAGCTTGGGATGTGGGGGAGCAACTTTATGGGGGATTACCCTTTATCTTTGGCTCCATTGTTAGCTCGTTCCTCGCCCTCATTTGTGCCCTACCCTTGGGGTTGTCGGTGGCAATTTTAACCAGTGAAAACTTTTTGCCCACCGCGATCAAGGCTCCCATCGGCTTTTTGGTGGAATTGATTGCCTCCATTCCCAGCGTCATCATTGGGCTATGGGGTATTTTCGTCTTTATTCCCTTCCTGATGCCTCTGCAACTGTTGCTGCATAAAGCCTTCGGCTGGCTGCCGTTGTTTGGCACCGAACCCTTCGGCTCCAGTATGTTGGTGGCGGGGTTAATTTTGACGGTAATGATCCTACCGACGATCGCCGCCATCAGTCGGGATGTTTTTCTGTCGGTTCCCCCCGAACTCAGGAGTGCGTCCATGGCTCTGGGGGCCACCCGTTGGGAAACCATTATCAATATTTTATTGCCCGCTGCTGGCTCCGGTATCATTGGGGCCACCATCCTGGCCCTGGGTCGTGCTTTGGGGGAAACCATGGCAGTCACGATGGTGATTGGCAACTCCAACATTATTTCCCCATCTTTGCTGGCCCCCGGTTACACCATTCCCGCTGTGATGGCCAATGAATTTGCCGAAGCGGTTGATGAAATGCACATTGGCGCCTTAATGTATTTGGCCCTCATTTTATTTTTTATCACCCTAGTGGTTAATGCCATTGCCGTGTTGTTAGTTGAGGGAATTCGTCGCCAACGGGAAGGAAGTTAAGGGACTGTTAGATGATCAGTCTTCTCTCCCCTTTTATCACTCTCCCCGTCCTTGAGTTGATTATGCGAATAATTTTTCCCTAGGGTCTGTGCCTCTGTTGCCCCTTTATTGACGTTTGACCTGTCTCAACCTATCCCCCGATCGCCCATGACAGCCTCTTTTGATCCCAACCAATTTGACCAAGAACTGCATCAGCCGCTGCCCTTCGTCCGCAATGGTTTTACCTGGTTGATGACGGGTCTAGCCTTTATATTGACGGCGATCGCCCTGATGCCACTATTTGCCATGGTGGGGGCCATCGTCAGCCGTGGCGTGTCCCAACTCTCCTGGGAAGTATTTGTCAGTTTACCGGCCCCCCTCGGCATGGAAGGAGAACCCAGTGGATTTGCCAATGCCATTGTGGGAACCTTGACCATGGTGGGATTAGGGAGTCTATTGAGCGTCCCCCTGGGCATTATGACCGGTATTTTTCTGTCGGAATTTGCGGCGGGATCGGCGATCGCCAATGGGGTGCGGTTCACGACGGTAATTTTGAGTAGTGTCCCCTCCGTTATTGTCGGGGTATTTGCCTATGGGGTCTTGGTCATCACCACCAAACAATTTTCCGCTGTGGCTGGGGGCTTTGCCCTGGGGGTGATCATGATCCCGATTATTGCCCTCACCACCGAAGAAGCGCTGAAATTAGTCCCTGTGCCATACCGGTTAGGGTCGGCGGCCCTCGGGGGGAGCCGTTGGCAAACCACCTATCAAATCATTCTGCCCGCTGCGTTACCGGGAATTACCACCGGGGTGTTACTAGCCGTGGCCCGGGCGGCCGGGGAAACTGCCCCCCTCATGTTCACCGCCCTGTTTAGTCAATTTTGGCAAGAGGGTCTGATGTCGCCCACCCCGTCCATGCCTGTTCTGATTTACAACTACGCCAGTTCCCCCTTCCCCGAACAAAATGCGATCGCCTGGACAGCGTCCTTAGTGTTATTGCTCATCGTCCTGGTGATTTCCCTTCTATCGCGGTTTGTGACCCGAAGCCGTTTACAACATCATTAACCCTGCACATCACGTTTTTTCCAACCAATTTCTGCTATTTACCCCCTCAAAATGATGAACACGTCTGGTCAAACAACGGCGATCGCCGGCACCGATTTTGCCCTCCGAGTGGAAGGTCTTAGCTTTCACTATGGCAGCAAGAAAGTTTTAGAAGGTGTCCACATCAACATTCCCGCCAATCAAGTCACCGCCATGATTGGCCCCTCCGGTTGTGGCAAATCCACCTTTTTGAAAGCCTTAAACCGGATTGGCGAACTGGAAGGTAAAGTCAAAGTCACGGGCAAAGTGGAATTCTTTGGTCAGGATATTTACGGGCCCAAAGTCAACATCAATACCCTGCGGCGGCAAATCGGCATGGTATTCCAGCGCCCCAACCCCTTCCCCGCTAGCATTTACAACAACATTGTCTATGGGATCAAGATTTTCCAACGCAAAAGTCGATCCGAACTAGACGAAATCGTCGAAAAAGCCCTAAGGGGGGCCGTTCTCTGGGATGAAGTCAAAGATGGCTTACAAAAATCCGCCCTCGGTTTATCCGGTGGACAACAACAACGGCTTTGCATCGCCAGGGCCTTAGCGGTGAATCCGAAGGTCTTATTGATGGATGAACCCTGTTCCGCCCTCGATCCCATTTCCACCCTCAAAATTGAAGAGTTAATCAAAACCCTCCGTCACCAATTAACCATCGCCATTGTGACCCACAATATGCAACAGGCGTCTCGGGTGTCCGACTATACAGCCTTCTTTAACACCGATGAAAGTCGCATTGGGCAATTAGTGGAGTTTGACACCACGGAGAAGATTTTCACCAATCCCCAGGACACCCAAACGCGGGATTATGTAGCCGGACGGTTTGGTTAGAAGGTAGACAGGGTTTGAGGCGCTTTTATCCTGCATTCCCTCCATTTTTTTGAACTTGATAGGCTGTTATGGAAGGATATCGTGGTTATTCCGGGGAGTTAATCAAACCCGGATGATCCAAAGGGCGTGGCCCTGGTGCGTCCCAATGGAAACGGCGATCGCCTTCCTTAATGGGTCGGTCGTTAATACTGGCCTCTCGGCGTTTCATGAGACCAGTCTGATCAAATTCCCAATTTTCATTACCGTAGGCGCGATACCACTGACCGGCATCATCGCACCATTCATACTGAAAACGTACCGCAATCCGATTTTCACCAAAGGCCCACAGTTCTTTGACCAGACGATAATTCAATTCCTTGTCCCATTTACGACGGAGAAATTCCCGAATTTTGTCTCGGCCTTGGAAAACTTCGGCACGATTGCGCCAAAAACTATCCTCGGTGTAAGCCAAACACACCCGATCTGGATCCCGACCATTCCAGGCATCCTCCGCCATTCTGACTTTGGCGATCGCCGTTTCCCGGTCAAAGGGAGGGACTAATTTTTTAGGAGAGGTCGTCATAGTTGATAGTTGGGCGTAATAGTCGGAAAAGGCTGTTAATTTTTCAGCTCAACAGCCAAGGCAATTTTAAAGATGGCTTTTGCCATTTCTTAATCGTAAATTACCACTTCTTATAGGGTAAAAATTTCCCACACATCACCACTTCCACCCGATCGCCTTTGGGATCTTCAACCTTATTGACATCCAGGGTGAAATCGATGGCGCTCATAATACCATCGCCAAATTTTTCATGGACAACGGCTTTAATGGGCATCCCATACACCTGCATGATTTCGTAAAAGCGATAAATAAGAGGGTCGGTGGGAATAACGGGTTCCAACGATCCTTTTAAGGGACATTCCGTTAAGGCTTCAGCCAGTGACTCATCGGCCCCAATCGCCTCAATGATTTGTTTCGCTTCTTCGGGGGAGGCACTGGCCTGACGGTAAAACACCGATGCGATCCATACTTCATCACAGCCCAGCTTGGCTTCTAAATCCGCAAAGCTCAAACCGGCTGCTTTTTTGGCCGCCAATAGTTGCTCTGTAACCGCAGAAATTGCCATGGTTAAATACTCCTTAGATCAGGTTAATAAATTTGTCAATTAGTTAATGGAAAAAACAAGAACCTAAACGCGAATTCTTGCTTCCTCAACGGCACGGGTTTCACGGAAAAGATGACTTTCCATTTCCACCTTTAGACCGTGATAGGCGGGATGTTGATCGATGTCTTCCCGATTGCGAGGACGGGGGAAGGGGACCTCCAGAATTTCATCGACCCCCGCCGCTGGTCCCCGGGTCATCATGATGATGCGGTCAGACAGCAACAACGCTTCTTCAATGCTGTGGGTAATCATGATCACCGTTTTGCGTTCCTGTTCCCAGATCCGCTCAATTTCGTCCTGCAAAAAGCCCCGGGTTAAAGCGTCCAACGCCCCAAAGGGTTCATCCATGAGCAAAATTTGGGGATTAATGGCCAGGGCCCGGGCAATACCCACCCGTTGACGCATGCCTCCGGATAATTGGTGGGGATATTTTTTTTCCGCCCCAAGCAGTCCCACTAACTGGAGATGCTCTTTCACCGCCCGTTGCAGGGTGGCGGCAGACATTTTGGGGTAAACTGTTTCCACGGCAAAACGGATATTATCCTCCACTGTCATCCAAGGCATCAGGGCATAATTTTGAAACACCATACCCCGATCTGGCCCTGGCCCGGCGATCGGTACGCCATTAAGTAGAATTTCCCCAGCGGTTACGGAGGACAACCCCGCAATCATGTTCAGTAAGGTCGATTTACCGCAACCAGAAGGACCAATAATCGACACAAAAGTATTCGGTTCAATGTCCAAGCTAATATCTTGAAGGGCGACAAAATCCGGGGAAGCCTGTCGAGACAGTTTACTAAAAATATCCTGTTTACCCGGAAAGACTTTAGACACATGACGGATAGACAATTGGGCCGTATCCGACAGGGTCTCTTCCGGCGTTAAAGGCGTAGCATAATTAATGGGAGTAGTACTCATTACTTGCGACCAAATGCAACAAATCTTTCTACAGCAGCGAAACAACTATCTAAAATTAGCCCGACTAAGCCAATGATAAAGATTGCTACCAAAATATTAGGAATGTATAGGTTGTTCCACTCATTCCAAATGAAGTAACCTAGCCCTGTCCCCAATAACATTTCCGCTGCCACAATCACTAACCAAGCAATGCCCATACTGATCCGTAGACCCGATAAAATATTAGGAAGAGCGGCGGGGATAATGATTTTAAAAATGGTTCTCAAACGGGAGGCTCCCAAGGTTTTAGACACATCTAAATAGTCTTGGTTAACATTGGCAACGCCAAAAGCCGTATTGATCAAGGTAGGCCAAATACTGGAAATGAAAATAATAAACACCCCAGTTTGCTCCGAATCCCTCAAAATATACAGTCCTAGGGGCAGCCAAGCGAGGGGGGAAATGGGCTTAAGCAATTGAATGTAAGGATTAAACCCTTTGCGAGCCACGGGGGAAATACCAATTAAAATTCCCAGGGGAACGGCGACAACAGAGGCGGCGATATAACCGATCGCCACCCGTCGCAGACTAATTAATAGGTTCCAACCAATACCCAAATCGTTGGGGCCATTATCAAAGAAAGGATTGGTTACCCACCACCACAATTCCTGAATGGTTTTCGACGCCGTTGGCATACCTTTGGCAAAAATTTCCATCCTTGCCCCCACTTCCCAGAGAGACAGAAACAGGATCAGGGAACCAATAAATAGCAGGAAAGCGCGGACATTTTCATTTTGAAAAAAGGATTGCTGGGGTTTGACATAAACAAATTTTCCGGGGGGCGCACTACTGACAGCCATTCTGAAGACCTCCTCAAGGTTTAAAATCCATATTCATCAATCTGTTTTTGCACATACCCGCCGGGGTCTTGGGGATCAAAAGTGTCAAACTTAAGGGTTTCAGTACGATAAATTTCCGTTGGGGGATTTTGTCCCAATTCCGTCGCCAGTTCCCGGGCTAAATCCGTTAAAAAGACGTCTTGTCCTACGGTGTCATACCCCTTATCCGGGATCACCTTGGCGGCTAACCCATCTCCCTGTAAATCCCAACGGACTAATTGGGATGAAATCCAGTTAGCAAAACTCTGCCAAGGGTAGGGATCAAAATCAATCCGGTCAGGAATATCCAGGGTATTACCCTGCCCATCTTCAAATTTGCCCGTTAAAACGGCTTCGACTACCTCCGGCGGTTGATTCAAAAAGGCTCGATCGGAAATGGCCACCGCAATTTCTTTACGGTTGGCGGCGTCATGGGCATAACCCGCCGCTTCGATAATCGATTTGTTGAGGGCGCGGAAGGTGTTGGGATTGGTGTTAATCCATTCGTCACTGGCGGCAAAGGCGCAGCAGGGATGCCCCGGCCAAAGTTCTTTAGTCAACATGTGGATATAACCCGCTCCTTCATACACAGCCCGCTGGTTAAAGGGATCAGGCATCAGGTAAGCATCAATGTCCCCGGCAATTAATTGGGCAATGCTGTCCGGTGGGGGTACGGGACGAATTTGCACGTCCGTATCTGGGTTAATCCCCCCAGTAGCTAAGTAATAGCGCAGGAGTAGGTTGTGCATGGAATAGGGGAAGGGTACACCGATGGTAAAGCCCTTGAAGTCCGCTGGACCGTTCACTTTCCCCTTATGGCGTTCCGCAACGGTAATGGCCTGGCCGTTAATATTTTCGATACTGGCTAACTTGACCCCAAAGGACGCTGACCCTAATCCCAACGTCATAGCAATGGGCATGGGGGCCAACATGTGGTATGCATCCAATTCCCCGGCGATCGCCGAATCCCGGACCGCGCCCCAACTCGGCATTTTGACCACTTTGGCATTGAGACCATACTTTTTGTAAAAACCCAATGGCTCCGACATAATGATCGGCGTGGCACAGGTAATGGGGATAAAGCCCACTTGCAAATCGGTTTTCTCTAAATCGGCAGGAGCAGCAGCATCCGTGGGGGCATCTTCCGTGGGGGGAGTTTGGGTTGTGCCACAACTCGCTAGGGTAACTAAGGCTGCCCCCACTGCCATATTGCGTAAAAATTCCCGGCGGGTATGGTGACTATTGCGGATCGCGTCAGCAAAGAATAAACCCGCTTGGGGACCAAAAGCGGCAGCGAAGGCATTTTCTAACCCCCCTGCTTGCTCACATAGCCCTAGAATGAGTTTTTCGCGCTTGGGATTATTTTGTCCAACCCGTTTTAGAAACAGCGCCTTTCTGAGTTCGTAAGTGTTGATGCTGTCTGCTGCCCGCAACTGATTGGCTTTATAAATTCCCATTTTGACCAGATCATCTACCAGGTCAATGGGATCTTGGGGCATTGACGCTAAAAATTGGGAATGATCGTGACTAAAATGTTGTTTGCCGCAAATATTACAAGAAGGTTGCAAATTAGAGTATTTTCGACTGCCGTTATTTGAATGGTCTAGAATTTGCAAAGCGGCCTGTGCTGATGTCAAGGTCATTGTTTAAGATCCAATAATTTTTTTCACAAGAAACCGGCATCTACATGGAAATAGATGTAACAGAAAAATGAGCGTTAAGAGATTATTAGACTTGAAACTTAGGGGATTTCAAGGCAAGAGGGGATTCGACAATTTCATTAGACCAGTGTGGGGACTGGGTTTATGTAATTAAAGTTACGAAAATTAGATTCCTGCCCTGGTTTTTTCGATAATTCAATTATTTTTTTTCTGCATAGCAGTCATTTCTTGTTAAGTAAAGACATTGCCAATAGCTTTACTGATTATATAGTTATAATTATATAGTTGTATACAAATGCTCTTTATGTCCCTGTGGTTTGAAAAAGCTGCCACAGGATCGCTCCTAGGGCAGTCAAGACTAACACCATGGAACTCAGGGAACTGAGGGCAAAGCCGATTGTGCGTTTTTCCGCCGCTTGATAATAGCCCCAGGCGAATAGAATACGACCGAGGATCCAAATTCCTCCCAGGCCACTGGCGATCGCCGGATTGATGAAAATGGCACAGAGCCAGAGTCCCGGTAAGAAAAACACCAGTTGTTCGAGGGTGTTCTGTTGCACCCGCAATATCCGTTCAAAATTTTCGTCACCACTCACGGCGGGGGGCATAATGCCATATTTGACCCTGCCTCGACCGACATTAATCACAAGGACGAGATACACGAGGGCGGCGATCGCCGTCACGAGGGCGGGCAATAGGAGTTCTGATTTAGTCATAGTGCGATTTGGGGGAATTCAGGAATTTGAGGAGGGGGGTTATGGCATTGACTGAGGGGGAGTGATCAGGATCACACTTAAGCGGTGATGAATGTCCTTGTTCGTTTGGCAATAACCACAAATAATAATTGTAGGATTCAAAAAAAGCGGGTGCATTATTTAGCACAAGGTTAGTTTTAGAAACCAGCAATGGTGTCTACTAGCCGCTTTTTTTTGGGGATTTTGCCGTTACCGCGTTAGGGGCGGTGGCGCTGGGACAGATATGGGCCAGTTGACAGTCCAAACACAGGGGTTTGCGAGCATTACAGACCGCACGACCATGGTAAATGATGTGAATGGAATAATTTTCCCAGTCGGGTTGGGGGATCAGTTTCATTAAATCCCGCTCGATCTTAATCGGATCAGTCGCTTTAGTGAGTCCGAGGCGTTGGCTCAGACGCTTGACGTGGGTATCGACGGTGACCCCAGCGAGGATGCCGAAGGCATGGGCTAAGACGACATTGGCCGTTTTGCGGGCCACCCCCGGCAGGGTGAGTAACAGTTCCATTTGCTGGGGGACTTCGCCATTAAATTCCTCAACAATTTTGCGACAGGCCCCTTGGATATTTTTGGCCTTGTTGCGGTAAAAGCCGGTGGAATGGATAAGGGTTTCAATTTCCTGGCGATCGCCGTAGGCCAGGGCTTGCGCGTCGGGAAACCGGGCAAAGAGGGCCGGGGTCACCTTATTAACCCGTTCGTCGGTGCATTGGGCGGACAAAATGGTTGCCACCAGTAGTTGCACCGGGGTTTCGTAGTCCAAACTACAGGTTGCCCCCGGATACAGTCGCTTCAGGATAATCAGAATTTCTAACGCCCGTTGTTTTTTGCTGGCCATTTTTCGCAACAGACTACTCATAACCCGTGAAGGAGGGTAAAAATTCTTGGATAAAGGTCAGGCTCATGGTGTCTTTGACAATTAAAAAGACCCCTAACCCCAGCAGCAATACCAGACCGGTTTGCATAATGCCCACCTGAATTTTGTCCGGTAGGGGTTTACCCAGGAGGCCTTCAATCACTAAAAAAACTAATTGACCCCCATCCAAGGCCGGTAAGGGGAGAATATTAATCACCGCTAAGTTAATACTAATCAATGCCCCAAATTGAAATAAATTACTGACATCGTTACGGGCAATATTGGCGCCATATTCGACGATTTTGACAGGGCCAGCAATTTGAGAAGCATTATCGGCAAAATTACTCGCTAATTGCCAAAATCCCTGGCCGGTTAATTTGACAATGCGTTCAAAGGCCTCCGCACTATATCCCAAGGCTTGGATCGGATTCTGCGCCCGTTTGGTTTCCACATTCGGTAACAGCGCGACGCCAATTTTACCGTTTCCTTCCTTGTCGGCGATCGGGGTAATGGTTAAGGTTTTGGTGGCGTCTCCCCGTTGCACCTGTAAAGAGAGGGGAATGGACGGCGATCGCCGTACTGTGTCAATAAACTGTTGGGTGGCGTCGGGAAACCCGGGCAAATCATCCCCCTGCAAACGCAAAACAATATCTCCGGCTTCTAAACCCGCCCCCTGGGCCGCCGATCCTTGATCCACCTGGGGAATGACCAAACCCGGCTGAATATTTTGAAATCCGATGGTGCTAACCTGGCCGATCAATAAAAAGTAGGCAAAGACTAAATTAGCGATTACCCCGGCACTGATCACAATGGCCCGGTCGAGGAGAGGGCGATTTTTTAATAAATTGGGATCATCGAGGGGAATTTCACTGTCGGGATCATCGTCGGGAAAGGCCACATATCCCCCTAAGGGAATGGCACGGATAGAATACTCGGTTTCCGGCCCTTGGTATTTCAACAACGCGGGGCCAAACCCCAAAGCAAAACGGGTGACGTGGATACCCTGTAAGCGGGCTGCGGCAAAGTGCCCCAACTCATGCACCGCAATTAACACTGCAAGAACCCCGATCGCCGCCAACGCTGCTAAAACTGACATAATTTGCCTAGATTAAAAATAAATTCAAAAAACAACTAACGAAAACGCTGCAAAAGTCACTGGATTTTACCCCTGACTCATGATCCCCATCCTACCCATCATAGAAAATTGATTACGTTTTGTAAAAATGAGGCGGGGCTTGGTCTTCCTAAATCCAGTCTTCCTCGTCGTCAAACCCTTCTGACTGATCGGCATTGACCACTGGCGGCTGACTAGCCGGATTAATTACCCGATAGGGCGCATCATAAACGGGGTTGTTCGGGGGCTTGGCTTGCTCTGATGACGAGGGTTTCGCAGCGGTTGATCGGGCCGGACGGTATTGTTGGGAATAAATTGTTCCTTGGCGTTTAGTGGCGGTGGGGGTTTGGGGGGCTTCAAA
>JAYKHU010000081.1:0-12630 GCA_035285105.1 Synechocystis sp. | reverse complement strand
AAATTTTTATGGTAGAATTAACTATAAGTTATTAAGGAGCCTTAACCTGTGTTCACGGCCGTTGCCCCCCCCCAAGATAGTCTCCCCCGCGATTTGGTCGGGGCCATTCAGGCATTGAAAAAAGACCTTAACGCCGTTATCTTGGCCCACTACTATCAGGAAGCCGCCATCCAAGATATTGCCGATTATTTAGGCGATTCTTTAGGGTTATCCCAGCAAGCCGCCCAAACCGATGCCGACGTGATTGTGTTTGCCGGGGTACATTTCATGGCGGAGACGGCTAAGATTTTGAACCCCCACAAGCTGGTGTTGTTACCGGATTTGGATGCTGGTTGTTCCCTTGCCGATAGTTGTCCCCCGGCGGAATTTGCTGCTTTTAAAGCACAATATCCGGATCACTTGGTCATTAGTTACATTAATTGCACCGCTGACATTAAAGCCCTGAGTGACATTATTTGCACCAGTTCCAATGCGGTGAAAATCGTTCAGCAATTACCCCCGGATCAGAAAATTATTTTTGCCCCCGATCGCAATTTAGGGCGGTATGTGATGGAACAAACGGGGCGGGAGATGGTGCTTTGGCAAGGAAGTTGCATTGTCCATGAAACCTTTTCGGAACGGCGTTTAATTGAGTTGAAGGTACAACATCCCGACGCCCAAATTATTGCCCATCCAGAATGTGAAGAAGCGGTGTTACGCCATGCGGATTTTATTGGCTCCACCACTGCATTATTGAACTATTCCCACACCCAAGGGGCGCAAAAATTTATTGTGGGAACGGAACCAGGGATTATTCACCAAATGCAAAAAACGTCCTTAGAGAAGCAATTTATTCCCCTCCCCAGCACCAATAATTGTGACTGTAATGAATGTCCGTTTATGCGCTTAAATACCCTGGAAAAACTTTATTTAGCCATGAAACGGCGATCGCCAGAAATCACCCTTCCAGAAGCAACCATGGCCAAAGCCCTCACGCCCATTCAGCGGATGTTGGCTATGTCCTAGACCGCCGATACAGAACATGGCGTTGCAGATGATGACCGGAAGGTAAGGCCGGATGGTCAAAGTCATCTTCAGGATTACGGTGCATCCCGATCCGTTCCATCACAGCAATGGATCGCTGATTGATCTGGGCCGTAAAAGCGACAATTTCCCATAGGTTCAGCACGTCGAACCCAAACCCTAAAGCGGCGATCGCCCCTTCTGTGGCGTAACCTTGACCCCAAAAGCGTCGGGCCAAACGCCAACCAATTTCCACGGTAGGCATAAAAGGAGCGTCAAACGTGGGGATATTCAACCCAATGCAGCCGATAAAGTCCCCGGTGGTTCGTAATTCCACTGCCCAAAAGCCGAAACCATGGCGATCGAAATGGGTTTCTATGCGGGTTATCAGGGCCTCAACTTCAGCAACGGTTAATGGTTTGGGAAAAAAGCGCATCACCTCTGGATCCGCATTGAGTTGGGCAAACGGGGCAAGGTCTTGCGGCAACCAACGACGCAACATGAGGCGATCGGTTGTTAAGCAATGGCAAGGATTCATGGTGCCTGGGGCATTAAAAGTTGTGTTTCGGCCCTGAAACCCGATGCTTTTAAAGCGGCAACCGCTGACGTGTAATCATTAACCCAATAGTCTTCCCCGAAGCGGATAAAATGCTTAATTTCCCCTTCGGAAATGGTGGCTAACACTGGCACTTTGGATTGATCTTTTTGGGGGCCATGGCGTTGCAAAATTTGTTTGATCTGGGCTTGGGTGCTATTGTTGGTAATTTCCTGGGCGGTGAGATCTAACATCACCATTTTGACCCGTTCAATGGGTTCTAGGTCTTCGACAATTAACTGGGCTTGATCATCCCGTTTGTCAATTTTCCCCCAAATCATTTGCTGGGTATCTTCGATTAACCATTCCTGTAAACGCTCATAATTAGACGGGAAAACCACGGCTTCCGCTTGTCCTGACACGTCTTCTACGGTTAAAAACGCCATGGGTTGGCCGGTTTTTTTAGTAATAATTTTCTTGACGGCCACTACAATTACCACGGCACTGACTCTTTGGCGGACTTTGTATTGATCCAGTTCGCTTAAATTAATAGGAGAGAGTAAACGGGCCGTTTTTTGGACTGACTTTAAAGGATGTTCCGATACGTAAAAACCGAGGTGTTCTTTTTCCAGTTTTAGTTTTTCTTGCAGGGAAAATTCGGGGACGGGGGGCGCGGCCGGTTCTTGGTCAAAGCCATTGGTGGGGGCGTTCTGTTCAGCGATATTGTTGCCGCCACCGAGGAGATCAAAGAGGTTTGTTTGGCCGCTTTCTTTTTCCTTGGCCCGCTTTTGGGCCCAGGCAATGACCAATTCCAAGTCGTGTAAAAGCTGATTACGATTGGTTTGCACACTGTCAAAGGCCCCGGCCATAATCAGGGTTTCGATCGCCCGACGGTTCACCACCCGGAGATCCACTTGAGTACAAAAATCTGCGAGGGATTTAAACCGTTCATTTTCAGCAGCATTGCGAGCAGCCAAGATTTGATCGATCGCCCCTTCCCCCAGGTTTCGCACCGCCGATAGACCAAAGAGGATGGCATTATCTTGGGGCGTTAGGGGGGTGAAATGGCGTTGGGAACGGTTGATGTCAGGAGGTTCGACCTCAATGCCCATTTTTTGGCAGTTTTCCCGGTATTTTTCTACTTTATCCTGACTGTCACTGCTGGCCGTTAACAAGGCCGCCATATACTCCACCGGATAATTCGCCTTTAAATACGCCGTCTGATAGGTGACGTAGGCATAGGCCGTGGAGTGGGATTTATTGAAACAATTAGCGGCGATCGCCCCTTGGGTTAATAGGAAATTATGATCCCCCGCCAGACCAATATCAAAGACGGGCTGGAAACCAAGGGAACGACGGCGGGCAATTTTAACCATTTGACTTGTTCACTCTTTTGCCGATAGACAACACAATTTGATGGCACTCAACCTGCTAAAAATCATCCATCGGCGGCAATTCAAGGGACAAACTTAACCCTTCCTTGCGGGTGCGGAGGTCAAAATAAATGACTGCTTTAATGGCTTGCCAAAAGGGAATCAACAAAACGCTGATCACCACTGTGAACGGAATATCGATAATGTTAGCCATGGTTTCATCCAAATTCAGGACTAGGGTAAAAATACTTCCTAAATTGCTCACCATCGTCAGGGGAAGGGTGATCAGAAAAGCAATAAAGAAAATCAGTTGCAAATTCAATACATACCCTTTGGTCAAGTCCCAACTCCGTCCGATGGCATTGAGGGGACTTAGGGTGGGTTCCACGGCTAAACAGACATCGGTTAACGCCAAGCGAGAAAAGACCCAGATGTAGATGAAGAGTCCCACAAAAATCCAGATAAATGCCAAAATCCCCGCAGCAATGGCCACCGTGATATTCACTTCACTTGTTAAGCCGGCGATCGCCACCAACAAAGCAAACACCCCACCCACGATCCCTAAACTCAGGAGCACCAACAGACCCGCCAGCAATGACGCCCATAAAAAGCGCCAAAACCTAGGCATTAGTTGAATCCGGGCCGCTTCTAAACTTTCCGGCGTTTCCCCCACTTCAAAAAACGCCACCCTCGCTAATACCCCCTGGACGGCGATCGCCTTAGCTAGGCAGTAACCCCAGGGAATCAACAACCCCAACCCCACTAGAATCACGATTCCGGCCAAGGCCATGGGATTTAAAACAGAACCGAGTCCGATAATTCCCCCTAGCACAGCCCCGGTGATGAGTACCGCTAGGGCAATCCAAAGATAGGACTGACACGCCTGCCAGCAATAGGGCTTGAAATGATCGCGGTAAATTCTAAGACCCGCTGTGACAACGTCGCCAGCACTTAATTTGCCAAGGGGACTGCTGGAAGAGGGGTTAGACATAATAATAGGGGGTTAATTTAACAAGATTCCCAGGAACAGGATCGCCGAGGGTTAATAGGATTTTAGTCTAGAATTTTTCAAGCCTAGGGAGAAAGTTTGACCAGTGTCAAGCCTGGGTGAATCCTAAACGAGCAATAACGAATAGACTATTAAAATGTTGAAGATTGACGTTGGCTCGGTGGGCGTGAACGTCAAGGGCGAGTAAATGCTGAATTAATGTTTGATTGTGACAGCGAAAGAGGATCCTATGGCGTTCTTGGTGCAAAACCCGGATAAACCCAACCCTGTAATCCATTCCCTACAGTTTGGGTCCAATGACATCGGGCGAGATGCAGACAATGGCATTGTCATTGCCGATAACAGTTTGTCCCGCCGCCATGCGGAATTAATCGTCACCCCCAATGCTTACTGGTTAAGGGATCTGGGTAGTTTAAACCGCTCCTTTGTTAACAATCAGCCCATTCAAAACTGTCAAATCTACGATGGCGATCGCCTCCGGTTTGGCCGAGCTGAATGTCAATTTTACCTGACCTTGCCGGAGTCATTGTCTCCCCCTCCTGAAACCCCCTCGGAGGGCTGGTCCATTGTGAGCCAGTTATCTCCCCAAACGTCAGAAACGGCGTTAAATTCACTTTTAATTCAGGATCAGCCCACAGAAAAACTGGCAGGGACCATTCTCAACCTACGTCCCCAATCCCCCAGCAATCGCGCCGAAGATAAGCTCAAGATTTTGTTGGCCATTAGTCGGGAATTTTCCACCCCCCAGAAAGTTGAGACGTTACTCGACAAGATTCTGGAGTTGTTGTTTCAAATTATGAACGTTGATCGGGGGGTGATTCTGTTAAACCAGGGAGACTCAGCGGTCCTAGAGCCAGCGGCCATCCGCTTTCGCCCGGGAATTGCGGAGGATCCTAATTTTTTCAGCAAAACCATCGTCCACTACGTGCAGGATCACGGCAACGCCATTGTCACCGCCGATGCATTGAACGATCATCGTTTTCAAGCCTCGGAATCTATTCTGCAACAGGTTATCCATGCCTCCATGTGTGTTCCCCTCAAGCCGAGGGATAACATCATCGGTCTAATCTATGTGGACAACCTCTCCCTCACCAATATTTATGCCCAAGAAGATCTCGAATTTTTGACCAGTCTGGCCAACCAAGCGGCGATCGCCATTGAAAATGCTCAGCTTTATCAAAAAATCCAGATGGAAGCGGTGATGCGGAGTAAGTTAGAGCGTTTTTTTCCCCATACGGTACGGCAGAAGTTACGGGAAAAAGGGGGCAGTTTATGGGACATTACCGACACAGAAGTGACCATCCTCTTTGCTGACATTAGTAGCTATACAGCCCTCTCCTCCCAACGATCGCCCCGGGAAATTATTACCTTTTTAAACCAATACTTCACCGTGATGGTGGAGGAAATTATTTTTCCCCTCGATGGCACCCTGGAAAAATACGTCGGGGATGCCCTGTTGGCCTGTTGGGGGGCCCCCTATGCCCAGCCCGATGACACGAACAAAGCAGTCCAAGCGGCGATCGCCATGCAAAAAGCCGTCCAGCGCCTCAATCAACACTGGAAAATGAGCACCGGCCTAGAAATTGCCATTCACATTGGCTTAAATACGGGTCATGTGGCAGCGGGAAATATTGGTTCACAAGAGCTTATTCAATACGCAGTGATCGGCGATACCACCAATGTTTGCAGCCGTATCTGTAGTGCCGCCCAGTCCGGGGAAATCCTCCTCGCCGAGAGTACAGTGGCGAAGTTACCCCCCCGTGCTTATCCCCTGGAAGCCCTGCCCCCGGTCACCGTCAAAGGCAAAGATAACCCCCTGCAGTTGTATCGCCTAGCCTGGCATCTAATGTGATTGAGGGCGATCGTTGATGGTTTAAGCTATTTTGAGACAGTAACCTTGATGCTCCCCATGCCAATTTGCGTTTTTGCCTAACCGTCTTTTCCCTTCGTAACCTCAATGAGTATTTGCATCAACCCAGACTGTAAGAGTCAACATAATAACGAAACCCTCCTGTTTTGTCGGGGGTGTGGCTCAGAACTGCTCATTGATGGACGTTACCGCACCACCCGCCAACTAGGGAGCGGTGGCTTCGGGAAAACCTATGAAGTCTTAAATCACACACCCAATCAATTATTTAGTCAAACCAATGATGTGCGGGTGTTAAAGGTCTTAAGTCATAATTGGCCAAAATATATCGAATTGTTTGAACGCGAAGCCCAGGTTCTCTCCCAGTTAAGTCATCCGGGCATTCCCAAGGTTGAACCTGACGATTACTTTATTTACCATCCCCATAATTCTGCGGAACCTTTGCGATGTTTGGTGATGGAAAAAATAGAAGGCTTAAACTTATTAGAATACGCCGCCCGTCGTAAAACCGTGATTAAACAAAAGCGGGCCTTACATTGGTTAATCCAACTGGTGACTATTCTCGAGGAAGTTCATAAACATAATTTTTTCCATCGGGATATTAAACCCTCTAATATCATGCTCCGGGCGGACGGCCATCTTGCCCTCATTGATTTCGGGGCCGCTCGTCAGGTGAGTGCGAGCTTCATTGAAAAACAGGGGCAAGGTCAGGTCACGGGCATCATCTCCGCTGGCTATACTCCCCCCGAACAAATGCATGGTCAGGCAGGGCCACAATCTGACTTTTTTGCCCTGGGCAGGACATTCGTCTTTTTGTTGACGGGGAAAGAACCCAGTGATTTTTATGATCCCGGCACCGATACGTTGCGCTGGGAACAAGCGACGACGGAGATTGCGCCCCAGTTCATTGACTATCTCAATTACTTAATGGCTCGTCTGCCTAATCAGCGCCCTCGCAACGCCACTGAAATTTTGCAAGGGTTGACGAATATCTATCAGCAACTCTATCCCAATGATCCCAACGCCCCGACCCCCAACCAAAATGATGGCCGCCGCTCGGTGCCGCCGCCTCCGTTACCTCCCATCAAACCGATCGCCCCTCCGACCCAACCCCTAACGGCCACCGAATCGAATTTAAATTCTCCCCCCGACCTGTCGAGTCCTCCCCCGGGGTATCCCCATCCGGCTCCGATGTATTCTTCCCCGCCGCCGCCCCCTTCCCAGGCCCCCGTCAGCGCCTCTCCGTTTCCCCCCTCATTTGCCCAGGGTCAGCCCACCAATGCTCCCTTACTGCCGGACTTTATCGCCCGCTGTCAGCAGGAATTAGCGGAATTTGTTGGGCCTATGGCGGCCATTATTTGTCAACGGGTCCGCAATAAATCCAACCTTTCTCCCCAGGAATTTGTTGAACAACTCGCCCAAAAAATTCCCGATCGCCAACAGGCGGATATTTTTAGGAAGCGGCTCAATACTTACTGATCGGTGTCGGAATTTAACATCTCCATGGCCATTTGCAGACTTACCTTCATCCGATTCAGGGAAGCCGCTAAAATGCCAATTTCATCCTGACTCTGTTGGGGAAATTCCCCGTCCATTTCTCCCATGCTGATTTGTCGCGCTAACTGGGACATGGTTTGCAGCGGATTGGTGATGGTCTTTTTCACAAACAAATTGATCAAAATCATCGCCAGCACTAGGAATACGCTGACAATGCCGATGGTTAACAACTGGAGCTTACGGGCATTGTCAAACACCCGACTGGCCGGCACAGAAATCATTTGGGTGCCAACAATTTCATTGAGTTTCCAGCCAAAACCGTTGTCGCGGCCATAGGTGGCCAGTTGACTTTTGGGGGCCGCTTCCGGGGTGCTGTGGCAGCGTAAACAACTTTCCTGCTTAATGGTGATCGGGCGGCTAATGTAAAAAATATCCCCACTGGGTAGGGTACGAAAGCCAACTTTTTCCGTGAGATCCGGTTGTTTTCGGAAGGTTTCGACAATGGTTGCTTCAAATTGATCTGCTGTATCCCGTAAATTCGTGGGGTTTAACGTGGCCTCTTTATAGAAAAAATCACTATATTCCGGACGTTTTCTCAGTTCCTCAAAGACCTCACGGGCAGAATACCCCGGTACGGTTTGGGGCAAAAATTGTTCTTCCGTTTCCAATCTCGCTGCCAATTCAGGATTAATTTGGGTGCTGGTGTAATGGCGCACCGAACTCATGGTTTCGATCAGCAAAAATGCCTTTTCTGCAATCATTTTTTCCGCATTGCGTTCCAACAAAAAGGAGAGGGCCAACCCGGTTGCTAAAATCGTCGATAGAAAAATTGTGATCAGCAGGAGATTGAGCTTGGCACCTAGCTTAAGGTTTCTTAACATTTTTTGATGGTGAAAAGAGGATAATCTTTACTAACAAAAATCATTGTAGACGAACTCCTCTGAATCATTCGTATAATTTTATGAAATTATGAAAAGGCTAACGCGGCGATTTTTGTTGATAGTGTTGGTGACAATTTTTGTGGGGGGATGCCGTTCTAACTCCAACCAACCCCTGGGGAAATTGACCATTGGGGTGGTGAATCTTGAGCGTAATCCTCAAAAACTCCAGCAATACGGTAAGCTGCAAACGTATTTGGGGGGAGAGTTGAATAACATTATTGAGCTAGAACCCACCCACAATGAACGCCATGCCCTCAATCAGATCAAACAGCAAAATTGGGACATCGTCTTTGCGCCCCCCGGAGTAGCGGCGATCGCCGTTTCCCAGGCACGGTATGAACCGATTTTTGCGATGGAAGGGGGCTTAAATAATCGGTCGGTGATCATTGTCCGCGACGGGAGCAGTGCCCAACAAATTCAGGATTTGGCGGGTCAAGTGGTGGCCCTGGGACAACCGGGTTCAGCCACGGGATATTATTTTCCATTATTTAATTTGTATGGGCTAAGCTTGGCAGAAATTAAGTTTGCCAACACCCCTGAAGCCGCCATGCAATGGTTAGTGGACAACACCGTAGAGGCGATCGCCATTTCCCAAGGGGAGTTTAATCGTCATCGCCCGCAGTTTCCCCCCCAAACGTTCCGGGTACTATACACCGATAACCATGAGGTGCCTAGCGGTTCAGTGTTATTGAATCCCAACCTAGAAGCCCGCCTACAATCCCAAATCCAGGCAGCCATGGCCGAGGCATCCCCGGCGATCGCCGCTTCGGCGGGGTATTTGTTGGAAGTGCCCCTCCCCGACTACGACTATATGGTTGAGGTGATGGAGAGAATCAATCCGATTGCGGATCGGGTCAAGCAAACGCCGGCGGTTCTGTATGAATAGTTCGCGGCTAATGCCTTAGGGAGAACTTCGCCCATTGGCTGATTCAGATCCGCCGTTGAACGCTGAAGAATCTTGGGCGTACAATCAATGGGCGTCACCGACGCTTTTTTCATGCTCCCCATCGTCAAATATGTCCCTCGATCGCCACGCCCTCAAGCAAAAACTGTTTCGTCACATCGCACCGCAACAAACGGCAAAGCGGGGTAGTCCCCTCACCAATCGCACGTTATCAACCCAAACCTGCCAGGAAATCGAAACCCTAGTCACGGCGATCGAGGCGGTCAATCCCCATTTATCGCCCTTGCTATATTCACCCCAATTACTCAACGGCGCTTGGTTGTTAAACTATTCCACGGCAAGGGAAATCCGGGCGTTGGATAAATTACCCCTGGGGCTGAAAGTGGGGCGGATTTATCAAATTATTGACGTTGCCAACCAAGCATTTTTAAACCAAGCCTTTGTGCGCCATCCCTTAGGGTTAGCCGCCGGCTATGTGAAAGTGACGGCTCGGTTTGCGATCGCCAAGGCTGAGGGGGAAATTTTGCCCGATAAACGCATTAATGTGGAATTTTTGCAACGCACCATCGCCATCCAACGGTTATTGGGGGTTAACACCCCGGCGCTGGATCCGGCCAAGGTCGTGCCGGCCAGGGCCCCGGAAGGTCGCATTCCCTTTTTGGAAATTACCTACATTGACGAGGATTTACGCATTGGCCGAGGAGGGGAAGGCAGTTTATTTGTTTTGTCTAAAGCGGAAAAGGTGGTGGCTTAAACTTCGCAGACCTGGGCTAGGGTGGTAAAAAATTCAGGATAGGAAATGGCTGCGGCGTCGGCCCGGTGGAGGGTGGTGGCCCCCTGACTGCCTAACGCGGCGATCGCCAAACTCATGGCAATGCGGTGATCGGTCAAGCTATCCACCGTGGCCCCATTTAAAGGCTGACCCCCTTGAATTTCTAACCCGTCCTCAAATTCCGTGACTTTTGCCCCCAGTTTGCCCAACTCCGAGGCGATCGCCGCTAAACGATCACTTTCCTTAACCCGCAGTTCTTCGGCATTTTCGATGCGGGTGGTTCCCGTGGCAAAGGCCGCCGCCACCGCCAAAATGGGAATTTCGTCAATTAAGCGGGGAATGATGCCCCCCCCGAAGGTACAACCCTGGAGTTGACTGGCTTTGACCCGTAGATCTGCCACGGGTTCTCCGGTGACGATGCGTTCATTTTCAGCGGTAATATCCGCCCCCATCTGCTGCAACACCTCTAGCACCCCGGTGCGGGTGGGGTTCATGCCCACATTTTCTACTACCAGTTCAGACCCCGGCAAAATGGCAGCGGCCACTAACCAAAAGGCCGCGGAACTAATATCCCCCGGCACAATTACCGCTTGCCCGACTAGGCGGGCCGGGCCATGGATCGTAACGCTGTGGGTGTCGGGATCACGGCTTAATTTCCCCCCAAAGGCCTGCAACATCCGTTCACTATGGTCCCGGGATAGGGCCGGTTCCGTGACAGTGGTATCCCCGTCGGCGGTTAACCCCGCTAGTAGTAGACAGGACTTTACTTGGGCCGACGCAATGGGGGAATGGTAATGGATGGGGGTTAAGCGTCTGCCTTGGACGGCGATCGGGGCAAATTTATTGTTTGACCGTCCCCAAATCTGGGCCCCCATCTGTTGTAAGGGTTGAATCACCCGGGACATGGGGCGTTGCCGCAGGGAATCATCGCCGGTAACGGTGAAAAAGCCATCGGGTTGACCGGCCAGGAGTCCCAACATCAAACGTAGGGTGGTGCCAGAATTGCCCGCATCCAATACGGTGGTGGGTTCTTGCAATTTGCCTAAGCCCTGCCCCTTCACAATGACTTTGTCGGCATTAAGGTCGCTAATTTCTGCCCCCAGATGACGAAAACAAGCGGCGGTACTGTGGGGATCTTCCCCCAACAAGAGTCCTTCAATCACCGTTTCCCCCTCGGCGATCGCCCCTAACATCAACGCACGGTGGGAGATGGACTTATCCCCCGGAATGCGAATGCGTCCCGTTAGCCTGACCCCCTCGGTGGGGGGCGTCACGGTCAAGGTTTGGCTATTAGCCTGGCGATCGAGGGAAAAGAGAGACATAGGACGCTAACAAAAAGTGAAGGGGTTCGCGCAACGAGATAAAGTACTGGGGAAGCAACGCAATATTAGCCTGTGCGGCCCTCCCCATTCTCCCATTCGGTGCGGGCAAATTCGCAAGATTTTGGGGCGGAAAAATTGTGATATGTTAGGGAGCATGAAAACTAGGGGAGGCCAGGGCAATAGGGTGTCAACACCGAAAATTTTAGCAGTCGTTAATGGCAAAGGCGGGGTCGGTAAAACCACGACAGCGGTTAACTTAGCCGCCATTCTTGCCGAAACCCTATCGGTTTTGTTGGTGGATGCCGATCCCCAGGGGTCTGCCAGTTGGTGGGTGGAACGCAGTAAAAATGGTATGGCCTTTGACCTCAGCCAAGAAAGTAACCCCAAAATTCTGCAAAATCTCCACCAAGCCCACACCTATCAAGTCATTGTGGTGGATACCCCCCCGGCCTTGCGGTCTGAAGCCCTAAAAACCGTCATCAGTCTGGCGGACTATTTGGTGCTACCCACGCCACCAGCGCCGATGGATTTGACCGCCTTAATTGAAACGGTACGCACCGCCGTCATGCCCTTAAACGTTGCCCATCGAGTCCTCTTAACCAAAGTGGATTCCCGCAGCTTGAACGAAACCCTGGATGCCCAAAATACGTTACTGGAATTGGGGATTCCCGCTTGCCATGCCTTTGTGCGGAGTTATAAAGCCCATGAGCGTTCCGTCTTAGATGGGGTTGCCATTACCCATTGGAAAGGAAAGCACGCCAAGGAAGCTCAATCGGATTACCGACGGGTGGCTGAAGAATTATTGCGCGAGTTGACCTAATGTTATTGCCAATAATTATTTATTTGTTTTAACCCTAAAAACTATGACCAAGAAAAGTTTGTCAGATCTACTCCGAGAAGAAGCCCAGGAATCCCCCACGCCCTCGGCCGATGAATCAACCCCCACGGCCTCTACCCAGGAACCGGGGAATGCCGCCACCGATACTGAATTAAGTCAGTTACAGTCCCAACTCAGCCAAGCTCAGGCCCGGGTGGATACCCTCAACGCCGCTTTACAACAGGAAAAAAGCCAAGGGGAAGACCTAAAAAAACAATTGAGCGATCGCCAGAAGGCGGATCAAAAACAGCTTAAAGCCCTAGAAGCGGCCCAGAAAACCATCAAAACCCTCGAAAACAGTCTCAAACAAGAACAAAATAAAGTTAAAGCCCTACAAAAAGATTTAGAGGTGATCGAGCAACTGCAAGCCGAACTCGAAACGGAAAAAAGCTTGATCGAAAAACTCTACAGTAAAATCCTAGACCTGGAAAATAGCCTAGCGGAAACCCCGGCCCCAGATTCCCCGGCCCCCCTAGCCCTCCGTCCACCAGCCATGCCCGTGCGCTACATCGCCCCGGAACAGCCCCCCAG
>JAYKHU010000080.1:0-9202 GCA_035285105.1 Synechocystis sp. | reverse complement strand
GAAACGAGCAAAGATACTTTGTCTGGCGATCGGTGCCTCCGATGGGGGGGAATCAAACAGGAGGGATTCAACGGGGGGCGGCTCGTCATCCGTGAGGACTGAGTGGAGTAACTTAGCGGGATCAACCTGGGACGCCAATTCCGGCGGTAACATATTCTGGATCATGCCGATCAGCGCTTTCACATCCTGGGGCCCTAATTCCCCGTCATCCTGGCGATCGGGGAAGGGATTATCCGGAGTAATAATTCTTGAGGGTTGGGACCGTTGCTGAGCCAGTTGTTTGTTGTAATGATCTTTGAACGCGTCCAATCCGGCTTGGTTGGTCATATCAAACCCCTCTGCCATCCCCTGCATGGCAAATTGTTTGGCCAATCCCCCCAGGGAATCGTCACACATCCACTCTGGAAACTTCGATTGAATGGATCGTAAATATTTGCGGATGGGGCCAGCATTACGGATTTTGTAGTTATCCTGCAAAAACTGCCAAAAGGCCATTAATTCAGGAATCGCATCATCGGCTTCCTTGGGATCCATCAAAATGAGTTTGCGGGGTAAAATCTGCTGCATTAAGGTTTTTGTGTCCCGCAGCGTCAGATTCGGCAGGGTGTGTTCGAGGTAACCAAACCCCATTTCAATAAATGTGCCGATCCAATAGCCCCCTTGGGGATATTGCTTAACGTGGGCCTGCCCCGCCTCCGACTCCACAAATTCATTGAGAGCACTTTTTATATAATTTTCGAGGAGCGGCTCAGCATCGTCGTAGGATAGGTTATCCAGTTGGTGAAGGTTAAAAGCCATGGCAGGGCGATTGATAGATTGATAAAGTCTTAGGGTTCATCATAACAAAGCCATTGATGGCCACTCCCTACAACGAGCAGCCATCAAATATCAAGCTATCAAACTGTAAACCCTATTCCCACTCGATGGTGCCAGGGGGTTTCGAGGTAATGTCATAGACCACCCGGTTAACCCCCTTAACTTCGTTGACCATGCGGTTGGAAATGGCTTCCAAAATATCGTAGGGAACCCGGGCCCAGTCGGCGGTCATGCCATCTTCACTGGTGATGAACCGGAGGACGACGGGGTGGGCATAGGTGCGTTTATCCCCCATGACCCCCACACTGCGGATGGGTAATAGTACCGCAAAGGCTTGCCAGTAATCGTGGTAAATGCCCCGTTTGGAAATTTCGTCCCGCACAATGAAGTCCGCATCCCGCAGAATGTTTAAGCGTTCTGAGGTAACTTCCCCAATAATGCGAATGGCTAATCCCGGCCCGGGGAAGGGATGACGGCGGACAATTTCTTCCGGTAGGCCGATGGAACGCCCCAATTTACGCACTTCGTCCTTAAATAATTTCCGCAGGGGTTCTACTAGCTTAAAACGTAGGTTTTTAGGAAGACCACCGACGTTGTGATGGCTTTTGATTTTAACGGCCACCCGTTCCCCACTTTTGGGGTCAACGTTACTGTCAGCGGATTCGATCACGTCGGGGTAAAGGGTTCCCTGGGCAAGGTAATCAAACGGCCCCAGGCGATTCGATTCTTCTTCAAACACCTGGATAAATTCGTGACCGATGCGTCGTCGTTTTTCTTCGGGATCGGTGATTCCTTCAAGCTGTTTCAAAAACCGTTCCCGGGCATTGACATACTGCACCGGAATATGGAATTGACGGTCAAACAGTTCTACCAGGCGTTCCGGTTCCCCTTTCCGCATAAAACCTTGGTCGATGAACATACAGGTGAGTTGATCGCCGATCGCCCGATGGAGAAGAAAGGCGAGGGTGGAGGAGTCAACCCCCCCAGACAAGGCTAATAACACCCGGCGATCGCCCACTTTCCCCCGCACTTCCCGAATGGATTCTTCAATAAAGGCTTCCGTGGTCCAGGTAGGTTCGCAATGGCAAATGTGATAAACGAAGTTGCGAATGAGGGCAATGCCCCCCACGGAATGCACCACTTCCGGGTGAAACTGTACCCCAAATAGGGCCTTTTGATGGTCGGCGATCGCCGCACAGGGGGTATTGTCGGTGTGGGCCAGGATATCAAACCCGTCGGGCAATTCCACACAGGAATCTCCGTGGCTCATCCACATGGTGGATCCCGTTTCTACGTTGGTCAGCAGGTCAGTGGGATCATCAATAAAGAGACTAGCCTTGCCGTATTCCCCCCGCTTGGCCCGTTCTACCCGACCCCCCAACTGCTTAACCATGAGTTGCATTCCGTAGCAGACTCCCAACACGGGAATGCCCATCTGAAAAATTGCGGGATCGCATTTGGGCGCACCGTCGTCATACACTGAACTGGGACCACCGGAAAGAATAATGCCCTTGGGATTTAGCGCTTGGAGTTGGGCAGCGGGGGTACGATAGGACAATACCTCGGAATACACTTCCGTTTCGCGGATGCGGCGGGCAATTAGCTCTGAATATTGGGAGCCAAAATCGAGAATAACAATGATTTGGCGATTCAGTTTATCAGCCATTTCCGGGGTTAAACCGGTATCGGTCGTAGCGGTTGAGGTTGGAGTTTGAGTAGTAGTCACGGCGATCGGCGTTCAAGTAACGAGTGCGGCAAAAAATTCAGAGAACTAGAGACTTAATAGTGAGGGGACTAGTTGGGCAAACATCACCGTTTAACAGGGACAGCATTGAGATAATTTCCCCATCATATAACAGAATTATTAGGCGGCGGCGTTTGTAGCCGAAACGGTGCTGGCGGTAATAGGGGAGGCACGAAACCGATCGCCGGGGAAATCCGAATGGTCTGAGGACGGTTGCCCACTAATCCACTAAAATTTTTGACTTTTGTTGTCCTTGGATGCTGACCTGGAGATGTTGGGGATGGGGCACCTGGCCGCTCAGTAACCAATGATTTAAGTCATCTGTGGGGGTGACCAAGGCTAATTGGGCTTTGAGGCGATCGCCGTCTAATACTTCCTGATCCAGCAAATAACGCGCCGTTTGTTCTAGCAAGTCCCGATTGACACTGAGCAGTTGGAAGGCCATCTGGTGCGCCCCTTCAATCAGGGTTTGTACTTCTTGGTCGATCCATTCTGCCACCTGGGGACTGACAGCCCGGCGGGGATTGGTGCCACCGTCTAAAAATTGTTGCTGTAATTTTTCAAAGGCCACTGGTCCCAGGTGATCGCTCATGCCGTAGAGGGTGACAAACCGTTCCGCAATTTCCGTGGCCTTTTGAATATCGTCACTGGCCCCGGTGGAGACTTTGCCAAAAACCAATTCTTCTGCCGCCCGTCCCCCCAACAGGGTAACAATACGCCCCCGCAGTTCATCCTCAATCATCAAAAAGCGGTCTTCCTCCGGCAGTTGTAGGGTATAGCCCAACGCCCCCACTCCCCGGGGCACAATGGAAATTTTTTCCACCACGCCAGCACCGGGCATTAAGGCACCAATCAGGGCATGGCCCACTTCGTGGTAGGCAACAGTTTTCTTCTCCAGTTCCGACAACACCCGGGATTTTTTCTCTAACCCCGTTAGCACCCGTTCGATCGCCTCGGCAAAATCCCCTGGGGTAACGGTGGCGTGGTTTTGACGGGCGGCCAAGAGGGCGGCTTCGTTGATCAAATTAGCCAGATCCGCCCCCGCAAAGCCGGGAGTCCGGGCCGCTAATTTCCCTAAGTCCACCTCCGGGGCAAGTCTCACGTTACGGGCATGAACCCGCAAAATCGCTTCCCGCCCACTTTTATCGGGACGATCCACCACCACTTGGCGATCGAAACGACCGGGGCGCAACAGGGCCGGATCGAGGACTTCCGGGCGGTTGGTGGCGGCCAGTAAAATTACCCCCGCATTCGCTTCAAAGCCATCCATTTCCGACAGTAATTGGTTCAACGTCTGTTCTCTCTCATCGTTACTCCCCATCAAGGTGCCATTGCCCACCCGGGATTTGCCCAACGCATCCAATTCATCAATAAACACAATGCAGGGGGCTTGTTGTTTGGCTTGCACAAATAAATCCCGCACCCGGGACGCCCCGACCCCCACAAACATTTCAATAAATTCCGACCCGGAAATGCTAAAAAAGGGCACCCCCGCTTCCCCGGCGATCGCCTTGGCGAGTAACGTTTTTCCCGTTCCTGGTGGCCCGACCAACAGTACTCCTTTCGGGATCTTTGCCCCTAAATGGATGTATTTGCTGGCATTATTGAGGAAATCTACAATTTCTTCTAGTTCTAGCCGGGCTTCATCAATGCCCGCCACATCTTCAAATGTAATGCCCGTATTGCCTTCCACATAAATCCGCGCTTTGCTTTTGCCCACATTAAACGCATTGGGCCCCTGTCCCCCCGACCGTTGCACGAACCATAACCAAATACCAATAAAAATCAGTGGCGGTAAAATCCAGCCCCACACATTACCTAAATCCCCTCCATTGCTAGGTAGGGCGGAAAAGGTGACTTGATGCTGTTGCAATAATTGGGGGAGTTGGGTGTCTTGAACCACGGGAATAGTCACCCTTTCGAGGGAAGGGCCATCCTCACCGTTAGATGCCGTTAAATTGACCCCCTTGGCATCGGGTTTAAGGGTATATTCCAGGCGATTGCCATTGAATTGAACCGTTGCCACCTGATCGGTTTTGACCTGCTGCAAAAACTCACTGTAGGGAACCTGGGGCGATTCATTGCCACGAAAGACAAAAAAGTTGAGGAACAATAACCAGAGCAGCAGAATAATTAAGTTCCGTCCCAGACCCCGATTGTCAGAAAGTTGCTGATTGGAATTGTTGGAATCGTCCACCATAATCAACTCACCAAATAGTGCTTGTAAACCTTGAATCTCCAGCGCAAAATGACATGATTACGTACTAGGTCAGACTGACCACCTGCTGCAAGCTATCAATCACTTCCTGGTCACTCACTTGGCGGAAATCGTCATACCAGTAACCGATCGCCTGGAGATTCTCCGGTTGGTGCGGGCAAATAATCCGATCAACCCGTGTCTCGAAATCGGCCACTGTCCCCGGGGACGCCACCGGCACCGCCACCCATAACTGGCGCGGGTGTTGCGCTTGCACACAGGCGATCGCCGCTTCCATGGTAGCCCCTGTGGCAATGCCATCATCCACCAGCAGCACCACATAATGGCTCAACGGTTGGGGCAGGGGCGGCGGTGCATAACGCTGTAACCGTCGGTTTAATTCTGCTTGCTCGGCGGCAATCACTTGGGCCTGCTGATGTTCCGTCAACCGTAACTGTCGCACCAAGTCCGGGTGAATGACTTTAATATCCGGCGCGGCAATCGCTCCAAAGGCCAATTCCGGCTGGCGGGGAACTCCCAATTTCCGCACTAAACATAACGTTAACGGCCAGCCTATCCCCATGGCGATCGGTGCAGCAACGGCAACGCCCCCCCGAGGTAAGGCCATAACAACGCCGGGCGGAATATAATCAAATTCAGTCTGTAAGGCTTGGCGCACTAAGGGAAATAACGCCTGGCCCGCCATGGTGCGATTAATTAATCTTTTCACTTGCGTTCCCCTCCCCAATGCAACAGAGACGGCTCATCCCGCAGGGGTACTTTCTTACGGAACCATCAAGCACGCCCTACTTCCAAGATATAAGGAAAACCAGGGAAACAGGGGTGGTGTTACGTTTGATGTCGATTTTAGAAGAATGCAATGAAACTTTTATGGGAAAAAGTCTTCAGTCTTTTAGGGCCTATCCCATGAGGAGTCCCTCCCATCTTCTTGTTTTGGTTACAAACCTTGTGATGTTTTAGGATTTCCCTGTCAGTAAACTCTCTCAAGTCATATTTTTATGGACGATACAAACAACACGCTCCTGCTTAAGCGCCCGGTTTCCCTGAAAGTGATTGTCACCCCCCGCTGGAAAGAGGAGATGCAACAACAACTTCAAGCCCAGGTAGGTCAGATGGATGGCCAAATTCAACAGCTTGAAGCCCAAGGTCAACGGGCGATCGCCGAAATCCAAAAACAAAGCATTGTGCCCCTCCCCCCCAGTGTGAGTCAACAAATTGACAATATCCAGATCCAAGTTAATCAGAAAAAGAGTGAAATCCTAGAGCAAAAAAACCAAGCATTACAACAAATGCAACAGGTTCAGTTGTTAGAGCTTAACCAAGAAGTCATTCAAGGGCAAATGGAAAGCTTTTTTCGGATTCAAGCTGGAGACAATCTTGTTCAAAAAATGAATGTGGAATTAGTCCTGCGGGATGGGGTCGTCGAAGAAATTCGCGGCGAAATTTAAGATAACTTTCTGAGTCAATAGCGGCGCTGGGCTTTACGTTAGCCACGGCGTCGTTGTTGTTTTAGGGGAGGCGTTGACCAAAAAGTAAAGTTTTATAGCAATGGGTTCCCCCCTCAGATCCCCTTGCTAAGATAGCAAGCAGGTCACAACAGATGCCTTGCTGGGCGTTGATGTTATCCCCAGATAATGCGGTATTTGTGTTGTTACAAGTTTTTTACATTGCTTAAAAAATAGTTGCAATTCGTGAGTCAATTTGATTCCCATTTGACTTAAGTCTATTGACCTAAAACATTAGTGGAGTTATGGAGACAGGGTGTCTGGTTATGAGACATTTTTGTGATGCTTGGATTGAAGAATGGTGTGATGCCCACGGTTGGACGGATTTGTTCATGGAGCGGCTAAATCACTATTGGGCTTTTCCCCCTGGGGCGGTGATGCCCGAACCCATCCCTGGCAAAATTATGCGGGCGATCAAATTGGAAAAGGGGCTGTGTGAAGAGGAAAAAACCTGGCTCCTCGCGGCGATCGCCTTATCCGGGTGTGCCATTGCCTCGGCGCTGGCATTCAAAAATCCCATGCCCATCGTGTTGGCCTTTGCCTTTGATGCCATTACCGTTGGGCGGTTAGAAGTCGAGGAAATTTAGGGGCGAAGTTGAGTAAGATCAGCGAAGACAACCTGGAAATTCCTAAGAGCCAAACATTGTGTTAGACGAACAAGCAAAGAAAACCCTACTGCGTAAAATTCCCCATGGTCTCTTTATCTGTGGGGTTAAGTCTGGGGAAGAGTCCAATGGATTCACCGCCAGTTGGGTCATGCAGGCCTCCTTTCAACCGCCGTTAGTGATTAATTGTGTGCGGTCTGATTCTGGTTCCCACGCCATGATTAAGGAAAGCGGCCAGTTTGCCCTCAGTTTTTTAGCCGCCGATCAAAAAGAGGTGGCCGCCCAGTTTTTCAAACCCAAACGGCGGGTGGGGGATAAATTTGAAACCTTTGAAGCGATGGATGCCCCAGAAACCGGCTGCCCTGTCTTAAAGGATTGCCTGGGATTTGTGGAATGTCGTGTGGTGGGGGAAGTGCCCCACGGTGACCATACGGTGTTTGTGGGGGAAGTGATCGGCGCCCAGGTCATTAAAGAGGGTGATCCGCTGTTGCTGGAAAGTACCGGTTGGAATTACGGCGGTTAACGCTAAATTTGTAACGGTTAGCCAACCCCGACTTCGACCCAATCCGATTCGGTGTCTTGGGTCAGTAACTGCTCGGCCGCTGCCAAGAGGTCGGGCTTTAATGCTTGAATATCTTCACGGTTATCTAAATAAGTCCGCAGGGCCGCCAGGGGATCCAGGGCGGAACCAGCGCCCAATTCCGGTAAGCGAGGCCGGGTTAACTGACTGACTAATTCCGGGCGAATGGTGTAGGAATGACACGGTTTCAATGCAGCCTGTAACCCACGGTTATCGACCTGTTCCAGTTGTTCGGAACGGATTTTGTACAGTAAGCGCACAACGGCATTCTCTAGGGTTTCGGCGGCGATCGCCGTGAGGAGTGCTGCTTGGGGATCTTCCGCTTCGGTGACATCCACTTTTAGGGTTTTAAAGGGACGGGCGGGCAGGGGACAAAATTGCCAATCCACCTTACCTTTTTCAATTTCTAGCCAAACATAGCCCTTTTCCTCCTTTTCTTCCCCAAAATCCACCCGCTCAATGCTGCCGGGATATACCGCCGGGGGATTATTGTGGGGATTCAAATTTTGATGTTTATGGACGTGACCCAGGGCCACATAGTCAAATTCCGGGCGGGTTAATAACGCCAGGGGAATGGTAAAGCCTTTACCAACGGCTAAAAATTTCTCCGCCCCAAAGGTTGCTCGATCCGCCATCACATGGGCCAGCAAAATGGTCGGTAAGTGGGGATCTAGCCCCCGAATTTCTGCCTCTAGGATTGGTTCTAATTTTTTAAGCAATAAAGCATTAACCCCTTCCAGCGAAAGCCCTTCCGTTTCCGGTCGAGTTAATAACGTAGATCGGGTTAACCAAGGCAGGGTCACAATTTGGATATCGCCGTTGACCGTGGGAATCAGATGGGTTGTCAGGCGATCGCCAACGATGAAACCGGGAACCGCCAACGTGCGATAAATACATAAACTGGCGCCGCCGATGCCCTGGGAATGCTGATCATGGTTCCCCACCAATAACACCGTGGGAATGTTGGCATCCGCTAACCGTCGAAACTCCGCCGCAAACGCCTCTTGCACAAAGGGAGGCGGCGTGGCATCGGGAAAGGCATCCCCCCCAAAAAGGACTAAATCCGCCGGTTCATTAATGGCCCGATCAATGCACAACCGTAGGGATTTCACAAAATCTTCCAGCCGAGTATTCAGCCCCGTAGCCGGATTAATGTGACCGTGGGAAAAGCCACTGCCCATGTGAATATCCGAGAGATGCAATACCTTCAACACGTTGACCTCTTTGCCCTGGCATTGATTGACTATAATCGGGACAATCGTTACTAAAACAAGTTTAGGCCCATGTCCCCCCTTGTTGAATCGCCCCCTCGTCTTTACAGCGCTGCTGAATATTTAGCCCTAGAGGAAAACGCTGAGTTTAAAAGTGAATATCGTGATGGAGAAATTATTCCCATGACCGGCGGCTCTCTTTTCCACAACCTAATTATCATCAACCTTTGTACTTTCCTGAGAGTCGCCCTTAAGCCTAGTCGGAGTATGGTTTTTGCTAATGACGTCAAGGTATGGATACCGGATCATAACCATTACACCTATCCCGATATTTTGGTGATTCCCGGCAAACCCGAATTGCAAGCACCACGAACTGATACCGTTCTCAATCCTGCCTTGATCATCGAAGTATTGTCCCCCTCCACTGCGGCCTATGACCGGGGGGATAAGTTCAAAGCCTATCGATCCTTGCCCAGTTTTCAGGAATATTGGTTGGTGGATCAATATCAAATGCAAATTGATC
>JAYKHU010000079.1:0-6178 GCA_035285105.1 Synechocystis sp. | reverse complement strand
GGGGTTGAAGCGGGGAAAAAGGCGGCAGCTTCTATTTTGGCCCTGCAAAAATCCGTGTTGGCTGTGCTCCAATCCACCACTGCCCCGATCGCCATAGAAGAATTGGCCCTTCAAGCCCAAGCAGAGGAGCAAGTGGAAACGGTGTACAAAATTGTGCGCCATTTAGCAGCCAATAACCGGGGGGTTCACCTCACCGGCGATCTCCAATACCCGGGTCGTTTGCAGGTGAGTTGGCAAGGGGCAAACTAATACCCCGTCCCCTCCCCCTAGGGGATAAGGGGGAGACCGCCGTCCTGGTTAGGCAGCGTTTAACGCCAGAATTGCCGACACCATCGCCATACTTTCGTCGTAAAGGGCATCCCGGCCCCACCGTTGCAACTGTCGTCCGAGAAGTTGTTCGGTATTTTGATCATCCAAGGCCGTCACCTGCTGAACCCGGTAGTTCTGGGCCCCGCCCCCCGCTTCCATCCGCATACAGCCCAACGTGCCGGAACACAGCACAGTGCCGCATTGGGATTGGCAATTGGTGGACCCTAGTTTCAAACTAATCAGATCCCCTAACACCTGCCCCGTATCGGCGATCGGTAACCCCGCCAGTTCCGCCTCGATGGTGCGTTGATCGGGGCTACAGAATTGAATTTTGTGAATGTCATAAACCCCCGGTTCATGGCGATAACTCACCGGACGCCACTGTAACCGACTAGCTACCCAGCCTAAATACATTAACGCTTGGGAATAATTGCCTTTTTCATAATCAATCGAAACTTGATCGATGTCCCCCACAGAGGAACGGCGCTCCGGCGGGTCAAACGCTTCGGCGGTGAGTTCTTGCCAGGGCGCTAACCGTCCCCAATTCAGATCGGCGATCGCCGCTTGGTTAGTCACCAGTTGGGCCAGTTGGGTCATATCCCCTTCAGGATCATTAAAAATACTCGAATCTACAATCAGCGTATCCACTTGGGATAGCAACCGTTGGAACAAACCGTAGTCTTTTTCGGGACTGGCTTTCCACCAAACATATTGGGGCAGGGCCGGCAACATTAATTCCGTAATCATGCCGCCAATGCGTTCCAGGGCATCGGAGGTGCCCCGCAGGGTCAGGTATTCACAGCAAATGAGGGTATGGTTCTGGTTTTTCTGAATGGGACAATAGGCAGACATCTGGGCCTTCACCCCTTCATCCGCCTCCGCTGTGGGACAAAGGGTAATAATTCGGCAGGGATTAGAGGCGGCGATCGTATCGGCAATGCCGCTCCCTTCCAAATCCGGAGAATAGGGTTTGGTAATCCGTTCGGCGGTGCTGAGTAAGTCCCCCTGCTCCTGGGCAGCTTGGAAGGCATCCTCTAACTTCTGCTTAAATTCTGGATTTGAACGCCCTGTAACCGTTAACCCTAGGGCTTTTTGGGCGGATTTAATGGCGGCGGTCATACGGGGCCCCGTAATACCATCAATGGGGCCGGTATAGTAGCCCAACGTCGCTAGTAATGATTGCACCGAATCCGGTTCATACACTAAAAAGCTAAACGTCGTTGCCCGGGTGGCCACTAATCCTTCATCATGGTTTTGGGCGCTAGTTTGCCAAATTTGGGCGAGTTCAGCTTCAATTTTTTCAAAGGAAATATCCTTGGGAGCTTGCAGGGAAACCAGGGGAGGGGCTTGGGTTGTACTCATAGAATGACACCAATGGAAGCAGACACAGGAATTCAGCGGTCTTGTTTTACACCATGGTAGTCGCAGATTTTGATTTGATTCCCCTTTGCCCAAAAAAGTTCATGATCTGCAGCGGCTTCTTCGTGGACTGAAGGCGTCCTTATCCTTGCGGAATAAGGATAGTAGCTCGGGTGGTTTTTTACTGTAGACTAACAAAGTTGTCACCTTTAGAGGTCTAATATGGCTCTCGAATATCCTGATGATCTTCGTTATTTAGACTCCCATGAATATATGCGTCTAGATGGGGAAATTGCCACCATTGGTTTAAGCGCATTTGCCGTGGATGAATTAGGGGATATTGTATTTGTGGAACTCCCCGACGAAGGGGATCAAGTTACGTTTGAAGAAACCATGGGGGCGGTGGAATCGGTGAAAGCGGCCTCGGATTTATATGCGCCGGTCACCGGCACTGTGATTGAAAAAAATACCGCCCTAGAAGATCAACCGGAATTACTCAATCAAGATCCCTACGGTGAAGACGGCTGGTTAATCAAAGTTCGCGTGGAAAATGTGGAGGAAGCGAACGAAGGCACCCTTAGCGCTAGCGAATATCGGGCTAACTTGGAAAGTGACGCCGAGCAGTAAACTATCTAGGTTGTCATTAATCCATTGATTTATAGGAGTGGGGAGAGACCGATGCAACCCGTGGACTACACTACTTTGCTGGCTCTCTGCCATGAACTGCGCCGGGATTGGTTGCCCGCCCGCATTGAGCAGGTCTATCAGCGCGATCGCCATACTCTGTCATTAGCCCTGAGAACGTTACAGGATCGGGGTTGGTTAACCCTCTCCTGGCATCCCCAGGCGGCCCGACTGTGTTTGGATCAGCCTCCACCGAGGGATCCCGACACCTTCACCCTGAGCGACCAACTCCGCCATCAATTCAAAGGATTAGCCCTAATTGCCTTGGAACCGATCCAACCCTGGGAACGGGTCGTTGATCTGGCGATCGCCAGACGGCCAGGGGAACCACCGCTGTACCATGTCTTTTTGGAAATCATGGGCAAATACAGCAATCTGGTCTTAACCGATGAGCAGCAACAAATTATCACCGTCGCCCACCAGGTCAATGCCACTCAATCCCGCGTCCGCACCGTCCAAACGGGTCAACCCTACCAATTACCGCCGCCGATTTTAGCGGCCCAGCCCAGCCTGACGGAACAGTTTAGCGATTGGCAAGAACGGGTCAGTTTGATCCCCGGCAAAATCCGTCAACAACTGCTCAAAAGTTATCGGGGCGTCAGTCCCCTGGTGGTGAGGAACCTATTACAACAGGCGGACATTCCCCCGGATACCGACAATCAAACCCTGACCGATGAACAATGGCACGGGTTATTTGACGCTTGGCAAACCTGGTTAACCCGCTTGGAACATCAGCAATTCAGCGGCGCACTAACAGAAGCTGGCTTTACCGTTTTAGGCGACCACTTAACCCCTGACGAGCGCCCGATCAATGAGATAATTCGCGATTACTATGCTCAACGGTTAGGGCAAGAGCGCTTTCAACAATTACGCCATCAACTCCAGCAAAAATTATCGACCCTGATCACCAAACTCCAGCAAAAGGCCCACACGTTTCAACAACGCCTAGAAGAAGCGAGCAACGCTAATCAGTATCAACAGCAGGCGGATTTGTTAATGGCCTATCTCCACCAAGGACAGCCGGGGTTAACGGAAATCACCCTACCGGATTTTGAACAGGGAAAACCGGTGACCATCACCTTGCAACCGGATAAAACCCTAATCCAAAATGCTCAAAAACTGTATAAGCAACAGCAAAAACTCAACCGGGCCCAGGCCGCCGTCCGTCCCCTGCTGAGTGAAGTCACCACCGAATTGAACTACCTATACCAAGTAGAAGCCAGTCTGCAAGGGGTCAATCACTATGAAAACGATGCTGATTGGGAAATTCTGACAGAAATTCGGGATGAATTAATCGAACAAGGCTACTTGTCTCTCCCCCATAATCGTCCCCGTCGTCAAGCAGAGGAAGGGTTTCAACCCCGCATCGTGGCAACCCCCTCCGGATTTCCCCTCTGGATTGGTCGCAATAATCGCCAAAATGATTACCTCAGCTTTCGTGTTGCCACGGATTATGATCTCTGGTTCCATGCCCAGGAAATTGCCGGTAGTCATCTCCTGCTACGACTTCCCCCAGGGGCTATCGCCGACGATGCAGATTTACAATGTGCCGCCAATTGGGCCGCTTACTACAGTCGGGGTCGGGAGAGTGAACAGGTTCCCGTGGTTTATACCCAGCCTAAATACGTCTTTAAACCCAAGGGCGCAAAGCCGGGAATGGTGGTCTATCAGCAGGAAACGGTACTCTGGGGCAAACCCCAAAGCTTAATATCCTAACCAATGACTTTTGGCAAAATCCAGAAAAGTCAGAAAAAATTTATTTTTTGTAACATAATTCGTGCCGTATGTTACAATTCTTACAAAGAAATCAAAGACCGCGCGAGTTGGGAAACCGCCACTAAGATTTCCTCAAGCAACAACAACATTTGATGGGGTCAAGGACTATTGTTCTGGCTCCTTTTGGTTCTTGGGGCCATTTGGCGGTAAAAAGATGACTGACCCCAAACGAGGGATCAGCCATTTGTTGACCATGAACAATTATCTGGCTGAGAGGCTAACCCCCAGGCCCTAGCTTTCAGAGGTCGCCAACCCAACTTCCGTGCTGCCCGCAGAACGACGACGGGTGAGGGAATTGAAGACCATAATGCCGATCGCCTTGATCAGGTTGCCTTCTAATTCGTTAAACATTTTCATATTCATGCCAAAGGCAGCGTTGGCTTCTTCAACGATGCGTTCAGCGGTGGCTTGATCGATGGGTAGCTCATCCATGGCCTGACGGTAGCGATTTTTAAAGGCTTTTTCGTCGCTAATGTCGGCAAACTCATAAAACGCGGTGCCCCCCTCGTGGAGGTTCATGGCATTTTGGGCAATCTTCTTGAGGATTTGTCCACCGGAGAGATCCCCTAAATAACGGGTGTAGGAATGGGCCACCAAGAGTTCCGGGGCCGTCGCGGCAATTTCGTGTACCCGATCCACATAGGCTTGACCCGCAGCGGAAATTTTCACGTCTTGACGCCAGTTGGGGCCGAAGTAGAAATGTAAATCCTGCTCGAGGCTTTGTTTACGGTTCAGTTCAGGGAAATAAATCTTGGAAACAATCGGATGGTCTTTCAGCTTACCCATTTCTTCTTCCATGGCGCTGTAGACAAAATACAAATTGCCAACTAGCTTGCGGTAGGAGTTTTTCTCGACCACCCCTTTGAGAAAACACTTTACAAAACCGACATTCTCGGCCATGGAGTGGGATTTTTTGGTCCCTTCACGTAACTGAGAGGCTAAATTGACACTCATGCTAAAAATATCCTGTATATCGAGGGGTAATTGAAAAAGAGGGCTTTTAAAAAAACGAAAAAAATGTGCCTAATTTGCTAGGTTAAACTGATTTGCGGTGTCATACCGTTAAGTTTCTTTAACAAATGAGGACGCTATCACCGGCACCATCGACTACTGAACCATGGAACAGAGGGGGAGGAAATTTCCTGCCAAACCGTCAATACTGAAAGGAGTGCCCTCGGAATTTGTCGTTTATGCCCTACACCACCCAACAACTGCTAGAGATTCTTGATCGGGAAATGCAAGCCACGTGCCAAGGGAAACGGGTATTATTGTCCCCCGGCGATCGCCTGGAGAATCCGGTGGTGGCCCAGGCCATTGATTTAACCCAGGTGGGGAAGGTGTTTGCCTATCAAGATTTCCGCAAACAGATCCATGCCTATCAAGAGGAACATCAGGTTTCGGGACTGATTTGGCGCGACTGTTATTTCAACGGCGATCGCCTCAGATTTCCGGAAGTCCATCGCCAGTTGATCGCAGTGGACGGGGATAAGGAAAAATTAATGGCCGCCAGGGAAGAAATCTTAACCTTCTGGCAACGCCATACCCAATCGTTACCCTATTGGCTTGTTGCCCATCAATACCGTGAGATTGATCGAGAAACCTTTGCAGAACTGTGGGCCCAGGGGGAATGGGCAGAACTGGATGCTACAAAAACGGAATTATTTTTAGGGATCTGTTGGGGGAATCCGCTGGAATATCAATATCAATGGGCAAAGCCCAATTCTGGCTATCATCGGGTGGTGGCCGCCAGGGAGCAACCCAGGGCCATTAAAATTTAATCTTGCCCATGTTCTTGGTCAAACGCCACATCTTCATAGGCAACGGCGATCGCCATTTCTAAACCTAGGGTCGGGGAGGTAATGATCGCTTGGGGATCTTCATAGGAGCGGTAAAGCCAAGTATCATCATCGGTTTTGCAATATTGATCAATTTGCATTTGATATTGATCCACCAACCAATATTCCTGAAAACTGGGCAAGGATCGATAGGCTTTGAACTTATCCCCCCGGTCATAGGCCGCAGTGGAGGGGGACAATACTTCGATGATCAA
>JAYKHU010000078.1:0-3260 GCA_035285105.1 Synechocystis sp. | reverse complement strand
GGGGCAACGATCAGGGTCGGGCCAGCGGCGGCTTTGGTCAAAATTAACGCTAACGCCTGGAGGGTTTTCCCCAGCCCCATATCATCGGCTAAACAGGCCCCAACGCCCCAATGGGCTAGGCGAGCCAACCACTGAAAGCCTTCCCGCTGATAGTCCCGTAAATCTGCTTGTAAGGTTGATGGCAACTGGGGATCGAGATCCTTCATTTCCTTAATTTTTTTAAGATGCTCCTTCCAATGGCGATCGGCTTTTACCTGCTCTGCTTCGTCCAGGAAATCTTCTAACGCTAAGGCTGCCAAGGGATGAAAACGGCGGCCATCTCCGTATTTTTCCGAATAGGCCTTTAATTCCTCCAACCGCTGCCGAAATTCGTTAGTTAAGGCCAGAAATTGACCGTCGGCGAGGGGCACAAAGCGGCCGGGGCTATTTTCCAGCAATTCCATTAACTGCTGCAATCCCATCACCAAATTGTCATCAATCTGCAATTCCCCTTCAGCGGCAAACCAATCCCGTTGCCGTTTAATATTGAGCTTAAATTGTCCAAACCCAGCAGGATGGCTGACCCGCATTTTTTCCCCTTCCGGCCATTCCACCCGGGCCTGATCGCCGAGTTCCTGCAATTCCAACAGCAATTCTAAACAATTTTCGGGATCTTCCAAATACCATTCCCCACCGTCGCTGTCGTTGATAAATAACGTGGGGCAGGCTTTGATCACACTTTGAGCCTGTTGTTTTTCGTCCTTTAAATCCCGGCTTGTTTGGTAGCGTTTCCCGTCAATTTCTGTAATGACTGTTTCCCCTCCTTTACCGGGTTGGAAATAGGGGCCAGAATCCCCAAAGGGTCGTGTTAACAAAGCCACCCGCAAGCCCCCTTCCAGGGGTAACAAGTGGAAATGGGGCAGGCTATGGGCGGGCAACGATTCCACATTTTCAAGACCCCCGCCGATGTCGGAATGCACCGTCACCAAACTAGCCACCGCATTGATGGCAGTCATCACCTGTTCCTGGGCGGCGCTCGGGACTTCGAGGCGATTTTTGTTGCCCAAAATAGTGGCAATACGGCGATGTTCCGGGGTAACGGCAATGACTTTTAAGCGGGTCAAACTTTCTTTAATGGCGATCACTTTACTGTCGTCAGAAATGGGGGGTTCTAGCTTAATCACCAGTTTTTTGTTCCCCGTTTTTTTCACCTGTAACTGGGGTTCTCCGGTCACAATTTCAATGGGGATATTGGGGTTATCGTCCCAAAACACCAGGGGATGACCAATTAATTCCCCTAACGCCATGTCATTAAATTGATAGTCCACTTGACCATAATAGCCATAGGAATAGGTTTCGATATGCCCACACACCCGTTCGTCCTGGGGGCTGAGATAATCGATATCCGATCGCCGACTGAGGCGTTTCATGGCGATCGCCCGTCCCGCTGTCCATTCCCCTTTTTTGCTTAAACTTTGTTCTTTGGGGGAAAGATGCACATTTTCAGGACCGTAATAAGTGACAAACCAAGCCAGACGTTTGTTAGCTCCCGTGACGGCGGCGTGGGATTTCGTCGCGGTGGTCGGGCTAGTCAAGTTAGCGAGGGCATGGAGGGACAATTCCCATTCACTTTTGGGTTGGATGACATCAAGGATACTGGCAATGCCGGTTTTTTCCTGCCATTCCGCTGCCAGGGTGGCATAGACCTCTTGTTCGTTGGACTCATAACGACCAATGAGATCGGCAATGTTCATGGCCAACCACTGATAGTCGGCCCGAAAGGCATCTTGATAAAAACTTTTTGCTTCATCCAGCCAATGGGACGATCCATCTTTTTGGAGCCAATGGTGGAGGAGTAATTTAAGAAAAGACTCGATACTGCCGTCCCCGGGGGAAAGCCCACAATGGGATTCAAGATAGGTGCGGGCGTTACGATCGCCGTTTAACCAATCAACTAAAGAGTCAAAAAGATTATAAACCCCTAAATAGTAATCTCCCTTGAGGGCAATTTTGAGCAATTCCTGTGCTTTCGTGAGACTAGCAGTCGATCCTTCCCCGATTAAGGCCAGCAAACATAAAACGCCGGTGAGGTCTAAAAAATAGGCTTTACGCTTACCCATTAACCGTCTGATTCCTTTTAAAGCCGTTTCATAGGCGGCGATCGCCTCGGCATATTGCCCTTGGAGCACAGACAAATTGGCTTGGGCAATGAATGAGTAGCAGGGATGGAGGTCTTTAAACGTGTTTTCTAGGTGAGCATTGAGTTGTTTAAGATCGTTCAATTCACCCCGGCAAAAGAACTGTTCCTGGGCTGTGATGATCGCCACCTGGGTTGCTTCGCTAATGGGAGACGCCAGTTTTTCCAAGACAAATTCCTTAAGCACCTCAAACGTTTCATCGGCTGGGGATAACCTTTCTAACGACTGGTCCATCAACTCAACCAACGCTAACGACAGTAATTCTGGGTCTAGACGGCTTAACCACTCACTATCAAAGGGATTATTGATGGTCTTGACTAAAAGCGCTGGAAACGACAAGCGAGGTTTGCTGCTGAAATAATAGTAATCCTGAAATTGTTGGTCAATAAAGTCCCAATCCTGCCGATAAATTCCAATGCGAACTTCCCGAATAAATTGGTCTTCTGAATAAAAATTCCGGCGATCGCTATAGCCTACTGTTCTAATTGGCTCATGCTTATTGACTAGATCTGCTAACTGCCCATACCGACCACTTTTCACCGCCTCCCGACAGGGAATATCCCGCAACGATTCATGACAAACCAAACGCCCTTGTTTCGCCTTTTTAACCAGGTCTGCCTCGCGCAACTGGGACAACATGGCCTTAAATTGGGTGTCTAAGGGCGGATGGAGGGGGAGTTTTAAGTCTGAGGAGATTTCTCGCAAGCAATCCACTAAAAATGTCTGGGTGACAGGGGCATAGGCGATCGCCAGGAAACGAATGATTTCTTTCCCTAGGGGCGGCAACGCCGCATACTGCGCTTCCACCGAAAAGGCACTTAACGTGTTTGCTTGACTGTTATTTCCCATAGTGTTGGCGTTATAACTGAACTGAATAGGCCCCAGCGGAGCGTTTCTTGCAAGGCAACTATGTCTTACTCTAATCTAATCACTGGTGCCCCTGACGGCTCAACCTATTGACAACATGATAAATTCTGTCGAACCCATTGTTTACGAAGGTCAATTTGGCCCCTTCTCCATTGATGACCACGATCGCCGGGAAGTGATTTTATATCGTTCAGGATTGGCGATCGCCGCTGGCAG
>JAYKHU010000077.1:0-2727 GCA_035285105.1 Synechocystis sp. | reverse complement strand
AAGCGACACAACTCAATCCCATCCCCATCGGTCAGGTCGGAATCGATAATGGCTAATGTGGGTAACTGATGTTGGAAGGCCTGGCGCGCTTGGTGGTAGCCACTGCACTGCTGTACGAGGTAGCCAGCTTGTTGCAAATGCCAACTGAGTAAAGAGCGGAGATGGGGATTACCCTCTACGACTGATATGTAGACTGGATTCACCTATCTAGACTCCTCGCGAAAAGTTCCCTAATAATCTAGCAAAGTCAATGTCAAGGCTTTGTAACAACAGCTACGTAGATACTGTTATAAATCCGTAGAAATTGTTAAGAAGTATGCTTGTCAAGGCTATTTGCTGCCATTAAGCGTTTTGTCTGTCGTCAATTCTAGCGCCCAAACAGCGATCGCCAACTGGATGATTCCAGACAACGGCGATCGCCAACGCACATTATGATCTACATTAAATCAAAGGAGCGTTAGAACGAAAATGTTCCCCGCAAAACACCGATATAAACAGTGTCATTGGCATTGCTATTTTGGTTAGCCGCTGTCAAAATAATAATGCCCGGTGTTAAAGAGATATTTTTGGAAATCGGATACTTGTACGCTGCTTCAATGTGCAACGGGACACTATTACTAAATTCGGTCGGCTGATTCGCCACAGTCAAACCGCCTAAATAGGGTTCCGCCCCCACAATCACAGAGGTCATACTGCCTTCCTTCAATAAATCACGGAAAACGAGGGCCATGGCATAGTTCCAAACCTCACCGCTTCCTTGACCAATTAACCGTGCATTGGTGTAACCGCCCCAGGCTCGTAGGCTAAAGCTAGAACTAATGTCTAACTGCCCCTGAATACCGTAGGAATTACTGGAAACATCAGCATTGGCAACCCCGAGATTACTAAGCAAGAAGTTAGCCGGTAACGTACCTGTCCCTCCAAAGCGGAACGTCCCAGCAGGATCATAGGCGTTGATATAAGTCCCCCCAAACTTGATTGAATCCGTGGGTTTAAACACCACTTGACCCATGGCGGAGTAATTACCGTTGAACAGACCCCGTCCTGTTTCCGGGGAATTACCGCCCCGGGCTAAATAACCGCCCGAAAACTGGAAATGCTTGCCGAGATTGTAAGTAGCCCCAATCCCTTGACCGCCCAAACCAATACGGTAGATGGGATTACGTTCCGCAAACCGGGACAGAGCACCATTAGCACCACCGCCCACATCTAACCCTGCATTAAACGTATCCGCGTAAAAGTGGTGTCCCCCCAGGCTCGCCATGGTGAAAACTTTGAGATTCTTACCCACAGGGAAATAGTAATGAAGGCGATCCATCGTGAGATTGTTGTCGGTTTGACCGTCGTAGGCAAAGCGACCTTCAAAGTCACCAATGGCATTTTGAAAAGAATTACCGAAGTTGCCGGCTGTTAAACGGGTAAATAACTGATCCTTACCAGTAAAACTGGTCACAAATTGCAGACGAACCCGATCTTGCATGACCACCTGGGAATCCAGTTGCTTGGGACCAGTACCGTTATCCACTTGATCGCCAAAGGCTTGCCCAATTTGAAAAGACACTTCCCCAACCAGTTTGGTGGTGGTGGAAAATTGGTGATCTTCGAGATAGGAAACCCGTGCGTCTAAGTTATCGACCCGGGTACCTAGGGCGGCCAACTCTTGCTCAAATTGCTGCATTAATGCTTTGAGTTTGTCGATATCTTCCCGTAAAACGGCAACATTTTCTTGGATTAAACGCTCCATTACGTTCATACAAGCATTTAATCCGGCCGCAAATTCCCAGCGGGACAAAGCCCGATCGCCTCGGAAGGTTCGATCTGGGTAACCGACAATACAGCCATAGCGTTCCACTAAACTTTTTAAAGCTTCATAGGCCCAGGCTGTCGGTTGTACATCCCGCAGCTCAGACACATTGGTTACCTGGGACATTCCTAATGGGTCGCTACCACTAGTGTTAAATTGCTTCAATCCTTGCCGATAGCGGACTTGCTCTAGAGGAGTAGCCTGCTGACGAGCGGGTAGGGAAAAAATAGCGGTTGTCCCCTCCCCCATTGTTGGCTTAACGGACATTTCCCCCGCTTGGGCAACACTAGCCATTAGGGCGACTAAACCAACACCGGAGCCAAAGGAGCCTAATTGTCGTAATTGATTATTCACAGTAAATCCTCTCACACCAAAGTAAACAAAGCTAATACTGTTTTTGGGTTTCTTAAACAGCTCTTAACCTTGATCGGAATGAAGGTATTCTAAGGGAATTTGAAAAGAAAGTGTTGCGGCAATAATGAATCTATTGCTCGGATATGCAAAAAGCAAATACTTTTGATGAGAAAATAGCAAAAAAATATTGATATTGGGTTAGGTCGGGGGGATTGTTAGGGATCGATCGCCGTTTCCAGTCCCAAATTTTGTAGGGTTAACGCCGCCTGTTGGGCATTGAGGGGGTCGCTAAAACTGCCAATTTGTAGCATGCGCCGCCCCTGATGGTTGGTGTAAAAGGCCCCCGGATAAGTGACTTTGACTTGTTTTTCCTGGACACTGGACGTGACGAAAGCGAGCACCCGATAGGTGGAGGCATTGGCCGTGAACTCAAATTGGGACGGGTCAGGAATGGGATTGGGCCCCGCCGGGGGGGGCGGCAATAATTCCTGGGCAATTAAAATCGGCGGAGTTGGCTGGGCGAATACGGGGGCGATCGCCGTTAATGCGGTGCTAATGGATAATAGGAG
>JAYKHU010000076.1:0-10062 GCA_035285105.1 Synechocystis sp. | reverse complement strand
GTGGGGGGCGGTTTACGCCATCGAGATCAGGTTAAACAATTATTGGATTTAGGGGTTGGACGGGTCATTTTAGGCACGATCGCCGTGGAAAATCCCGATTTAGTGGGGCAGTTATGTGCGGAGTTTCCGGGGCAAATTGTGGTGGGGATTGACGCCCGTAACGGCAAAGTGGCTACCCGGGGGTGGCTAGAAACCTCCACGGTAGACGCGGGGGAACTGGCTAAACGGATGGAAACCCTCGGGGCCGCCGCCATTATTTACACCGATATTCACCGCGACGGCACTATGACCGGGCCCAACATTGAGGCATTGCGGGAGTTGGCCCAGTCATTGACCCTGCCGGTTATTGCCTCCGGCGGAGTCAGCAAACTACGGGACTTACTCAGTTTGTTAAGCCTAGAAAGTCACGGAGTAAATGGGGTCATTATCGGCAAAGCCCTCTACACCGGTGACATTCAACTCGAAGAAGCAATCCGGGCGATCGGCCCCGGCCGGTGGCAGGATGTACCGCCGGCGGATTTTCCCCGCTTGGTCTAACCAAGTTCATGTTGGGGAAATTATTTCCGGGTCAGGATGGGGTTTAATGGTTGTCAAGAAATTGCACCGCTTGCCCCTATGACCCCTGCCCCGATCGCCAGCGCCGGATTATTGTTGTTGACCGCCTATCTTCTCGGATCCATTCCCACGGGTTATTGGGCCGGTCAATTATTACAAGGCATCGATATTCGTGAACATGGTTCCAAATCCACTGGGGCTACCAACGTATTACGCACCTTGGGAAAACCAGCGGCGATCGCCGTTTTAGCCATTGATATTCTCAAGGGTATGGCAGCGGTGGGAGTGATCCGCCTGGTTTATCAACAGGGCTGGTTTCCCGCCCTCCCGAATACCTGGCAGGATTGGTTACTGATCGGCACGGCCATGCTGGCCATGATTGGCCATAGCCGGTCGATTTTTCTCAACTTCACCGGTGGGAAGTCCGTGGCCACCAGCCTGGGGGCGTTATTCGTTCTCAATCTGTGGTTAGCCCTGGGCACCCTGGGCACCTTTTTAGGGGTAATTGCCCTTAGCCGCATTGTCTCCCTCAGTTCCATTTCAGCGGCGATCGCCGCCAGCCTAGTGGTTTTAACCCTCCAGTTACCCTTGCCCTATCTGGTGTTCACCCTCATTGCCGGCACCTACGTGATCATTCGTCATCGGGCCAATATTCAACGGTTGTTGCAGGGCACAGAACCCAAATTAGGGCAAAAAATGGCCCAACCCACGGAGGGAGAAGGTCTTACGGGAACTTGAACCACGACATCGATTGGGGCCAGAGTTTGCGCCACCAAGGAATGGGATCTTTGATGGATTCCAGGTAATCAATTTTTTGATCAATTTCCGCCAAGGGCCAGCCCGTTAAATTGGCTAGGGTTTTGGCTTCCTGTTGCTGCCGTTGCCGTGTGGTTTGCCGATAACTCACCGCCGCCTCACAGTTCATTTCTCCCCGATAGGGATGGCGCATCACGTACCGTCCTTGGAAAAGGGATTGGTTAGCGGTGGGTTGAAAGCGTAAATCTTCCGGGAATTTATCCGGGGTGTAACGCAGATGTAACCGGGTAATAAAAACGTTACTGGTTGGGAGCGGCATACCACGAAACAAGGGGGCAGAGGGGGAACTTGACCCTTGATCCCCTAACCAGAAAACCCCGGCTTGCTTTAACTCTGCGGGGGATAACGGATCGGCGGCACAGGGATCACAATTAGCCATATTCCAGGCATATTCCAAAAAGGCCACATTTTGCCCCGATCGCCGATAGGCATTGTCGAACATGGCGGTGTAAAAGCCATTGAATTCCCGTTGCACAAATTCAGGAATCTCGACATTCGAGGGGATCTTTTCCGTGCGGTAATTGGTAATTTCCGCCGCCCCATTGGGGGACAGTAGATAAACAATCAACTCCTGAGGCCCTTGGGCATTCACCATCCCTAGGCGAATCGGCAACATAAATTTGGGGGACTCATAGGCCATCATTAACGGTCGCAAGAACTGAAACCCCTGACGGTTAAACGCCTTCAGATTCACCTTAGCCACAAAGAACTTTAAGCCCTGTTTAATGTAGGCCCCCAACACCTGGTTTGCCCCCTGGGGGATTTGATACCCATTTTGGGTTAACCAGGTTTCTAACCCATTGGACTCCTTGGCGCTCAGAATTAAAATGTCATATTCCCCCACGGAAAATTGATTTTCAATGGTCACCCCCAGGGCATCATTACTAACTTTTTGGCCGAGTTCCGCCGTTGCACTGGCTGGGGCCGGCATCGCCTCCAGGAACATATCTCGGCGGTACGTCTCGCAGGGATTACTATCAAAATATTCCACCAATCTCGGCGCACTAAATCCATCTAACCGTTCAATGATGGTGCGTTCCCCCACATTCACCTGGTCTTCCTGTAGCACCACCGGCACCGGCACCACTAAAGCAAAATCCTTGACCTCCCCTTGGTAGTCATTGGCCATGGTCAACACCGTGCGATCGCCATCCCGGGCAATTACCATTTGGGAGGCTTGGTTATACAAACTGCTATCAGCCTTAGCCACATAAAAGCCGCAAAACGCAAACACAGGCTGGGCAAATAACACCAGGGGCAGTAAGAACGCCAGGATCAGTAATAGGGGCTTAAAATGACGCATAGAAGTTTACCGTTATGGGTTAAATTGTCGAACTAAAACGCTGGCAGCAGGAACAATAGAGGGAGCCATCCACTATCCCTTAGTCCTCCTCGTTGCTAAGTATGCCCGTGTTCTCATTGGGGGACTCGCTGACCTCCACCGCCGCTGCAATGTCCTTTTCCGCAATGGCGATCGCCAACTTTTCAAAGGAGAATCCATAGGTCATCACCGGCGCATCGTACCCTTTCAGGGTCATCTCATCCAACTGTACACAGCCTATCAACTCAGGAAACGTTTTTAGGTAGGCAAATGTTTTTTTCCCCATGGCCACGTCGAAATCCGCCTGTTTGGTGACCGACTCGAACCGAAAAGCGGCATTAACCGTATCCCCGATCGCCGTATAGTCAGGGTGATCGCCGCTGCCAGTGTTACCGACCATGGCATAACCCGTATTAAGACCCACCCCAATCTTCAACGGGAACGGTAAGTCGTAAACCTGGTCAAAGTGGGATGTCATTTGTTGCAGTTGGTTTACCGCCGATAAAATTTGCCAAATTTCCAGCGGGGTCGCCTCATCACAGGCATGGAACCACAGGGCCATCACCGCATCACCAATGTATTTATCGACCCAACTATTCGCTTCCCGTAAAATATGCCCTGCTTGCCGAAACCAATGGCCCACCAGGGTCGAGAGCAGCGACTCATCCATTTGCTGGGCTAAGCCCGTAAAATTACGCATGTCCGCCACCATCACCGTCACCAACCGTCGCTCATGCAAGACATTGGTTTGGGTGTCGCGCTCCCCTAAATTCCGTAGGGGTCTGGGGGGAGTCACTGTCTGGGACGTATAAAAGTTAGACTCTGTTTTACCAAAGGTGATTTGATCGTTATTTTGCACCGTAATCGGCACACTCACCCGACGTCCATTCACAAACGTTCCATTACGACTGCCCAAGTCAATCAACAAAAAACTCCCATCCTCCGTTGCTTGAAGGATGGCATGGTTGCGGGAAATACAGTGGTCTTGAATGACAATGTCATTCTCTTGGCTACGACCCACCGTCCAATAACTACGCTCCTGGAGAGGAAACGTCTCGTCCCGATCAGCAAAATGAACAATCAGTTGGGAAAGTAGAGCGGCTTTATCCACGGAAAAGCGGGAAACATTAACTTAGGCCATCATAGCCGCAACCCAGAAGAGTCCGTCCACTAAAATTGTACTTAATATAGCGCCTGCAAAGGCCTGCCAAGGGGCCACTTTTTGCTGCCACGCCCAACTGCCCAAGGCCACTAACAACATCACCAACACGCCGGCCCAGGCGATGCCCCACGGGGTCTCTATTTTGGCTAAGGCAGACTGAAAGACCGTGGGCACCAATTCTGGACTGACCACCATCACTTGACGCCAATGCTCCATCAGGCCGGTTACGTAAAAATACGCATCCGTGACTGCAGTGCCACAGAGAGACCCCAAGTAAAATAAATGCCCAATCATTCCCCAGCGGCGCTGAATACCCCAGATCGCAAAGGGGAGTCCCAAGGACTCAATCGGTAAATGCCATAAAGGTTCCCACCGAAACCACCCCCAATAAATCGTTCCCGCTAGCCAACTCCAACTAAATCCAAGCAGCAAATCCCCCCACATCGCTTGCTGAGGACGACGCATCAACCAGCAGGACAAGGCAATCCAGACCAGGGTAAAGCCCAGGGAAAACCAAGGAAATTCCCGAACAAGGGGGGCTTGGATGAAAACAGGGACGGAGACGAGAAACCCCGCAAAAAGGCGTATGCCCGTGGTTTCAGGATTAAATTCAAAAGATGACCGCCATTGTTGCCAGCGGCGGGGGACAGTCAGCCCATATTGGGCCACAACGGTGGTTAAAAGAGGGATCACTACAGCGCTAGATATAAGAAATTAATAAAAGTAAATTTTTTAAAGAAGAATGTTTAAGTTTTGTAACTTAAAATTAATCTTAGCTATTATATCTAAAAACCTCGAGGCTTTCTAGGGAAGCTGACTCGACCGTCAGATCTCACTTGTCTTCTCTTTGGCAATCAACTTAGCGGCGATCGCCCCGCCGATGAAGCCAAACAGGTGGCCCTGCCACGAAATTCCGGGAGCACTGGGGAACAGGCCCCAGAGGGCACTGCTATAGGTCATAAACACGAATAGCGATAGGGCGATCGAGGCAATATTGCGCTGGAAGTAACCTCGAAACAGTAAAAAGCCAAGGTAGCCAAAAATCAAAATACTGGCCCCAACGGTGAGGGTTCCCCCGGGGGAAAAGAGCCACACGCCGAATCCACCAACAATCATGGTAATGATGGTGACGATCCAAAAGTCACTGGTTTCCTGGAGCATCACCAACCAGGCCAAAGCAATGAAGGGAATTGTGTTGGCAATGAGATGCCCTAAGCCGCCGTGGAGAAAGGGGGCAAAGAGAATTCCCCGCAGGCCAACGACGTTACGGGACAAGATACCAAAGCGGTCTAACTGGTGATTGAAGACGAAAATGTCGAGCAGTTCAACGACCCAGAAAATGGCCACAAAACTGGCAATAATCGTTAACTGGTTTTGAATAATTTGACCGAAGGATGTTTTGGGGGACTGGCTCATGGTCTTGGGGGATGAGTCTTAAACGTCGGGGCGGATAATTGCAGCTAAACCCATGGCACTTACGCAAGGGCAGGATGGATCAGCGGCCGGCAACGACAGGGAATGGCAGTCATGGTTTCAATCGCCTGGGCCAGGGTGTTCAGCAGGGCCGGTTCCACACATTTTAAATGGGCCACGGGGCGATCGCCGTAGTGGTTGCTGGTATGGTTTCCCCGTCCTTCGAGTTCCCGTTGCAGGGGTTTGGGGCGGGTGGGGGTATTGAGTTGGATTTCCTGGGGGGCAATGCGCCGGATCAACTCAACATAATGTTGTAGGGTAGCCTCATTCCAGGGGGTAATGACCATGGTTTGCACCGATAGTTGACCCTGATAGTCTTGGCGAAAGGCTTGAATACCCTGCAAAATTCGGTCTAAAGTAATTGTGGCGATCGGACGGTTGATCCGTCGAAGGCGATCGGGGTTAAGGGCATCGAGCTTGACGGCCACCTTATCGGCCTGGGCAAGTTCGGCCCGCACTTGGGGATCCGTCAACAAGGTGGCATTGGTCAACACTAAGGTGGATTTCCCCGTTAACCGTTTAATCCCCCCCAGAATATCCCCTAAATTCAGGGCTAATGTGGGTTCCCCACTACCACTCAGGGTAATCACATCCACCGGCCAAGGGGCAAAGGGTTCCAATTCTTGCAAAATCTGATCCGTCGGGATGAAAAGACGGCGATCGCCGCTTAATTGCTCAATTTCTCCGAGTTGACAGTAAATACAGTTAAAGGAGCAGGTGGAGACTGCCCCAATGGGGTCTATGCCCAGGGATTGGCCATAACGCCAGGATGTTACCGGGCCATAAACGGTTTTAAAGTGAGTATCGGGGTCGCCCATCAATCAATTTCTCGGGAACGTGAAGCACCAGATCATTTATCTCCTGACTTCCAATCTAGCGTTTCTGCTCGAGCTTAACCAAACCGATAGCCAAACCCCCGCACTGTCACAATGTATTCCGGTTGACTGGGATCCAGTTCTAATTTTTCCCGGAGCCAGCGCACATGGACATCCACGGTTTTGCTATCCCCCATAAAATCGATGCCCCACACCTGCTCAATCAACTGTTCCCGGGACCACACCCGCCGGGGATAACTCATAAATAGTTCCAGTAAGCGAAACTCCTTCGGTGCGAGGGTAATGGCTTCTCCCCGCATTAACACCCGACATTCCTTGGGGTAAAGGATCAAATCCCGGAATTTGCGAAAGGGGGTGGTGGTGTTGCCCGCTAAACTTTGTCGCCGAATCATGGCCCGGCAACGGGCTACCAATTCCTTCATACTAAAAGGCTTGGTGATGTAGTCGTCAGCGCCCACTTCCAAGCCGGTTACTTTTTCCATTTCACTGCATTTCGCACTGACGATCAGGATGGGAGTATTATCACCTTCAAACCGTAAACTGCGGCATACATCCAAGCCACTTAGTCGGGGCAACATAATATCTAAAATAATGAGGTCAACCGCGCATTTGCCAGACTCATCATTAAATTCTTGGATGAGGGCCAGGGCATCTCGACCGTCTGCAACGGCGTGGACTTCATACCCTTCCTCTTCTAGGGCCAGCACAATGGTTTCTCGGATAGATTCTTCGTCTTCAACAATTAAGATACGATGGCTAGGGGGAATGGCCTCAAATTCCAGGGATTGGGGCAGGGTGTCTAGCATTACCATAAAGAACCTACTTGTAAGTAACTTCCTAACATATAGCACAAAATATCAGTGTCAAAAATGAACATTTCGGGACGGTATTTTTCTGGGACTAAAACAACATTCACCGCCCTATGTGATTTCTGACTTGCTCCTTTCCCTTCGTTCCCAAAAGACTTACGTTGAGACCCTTTGGCATTTTTTAAAATTACGTTCATCGTTCCCTAAAATAGTCTTAACCTTTCCTTAAAAAGTCCTTAAAAATTCGTTAACCTTAATTCGACATTAGCGATGCAATTACACCTTTCTACCTGGCCTGAAGTTGAAAATTACCTGCAATCTTGTCAAGGTATTATTGTACCCATTGGCTCAACGGAGCAACATGGCCCCACCGGGCTAATTGGAACCGATGCCATCTGTGCCGAGGCGATCGCCAAGGGAGTGGGGGAAACCACGGGTGCCATGGTGGGGCCTACGGTCAATGTGGGCATGGCGTTACACCATTTAGCCTTTCCGGGGAGTATGAGCCTCCAACCAAGTACCCTAATCCAGGTGATTGTGGATTATGTCAGTAGTTTGGCGGGGGCCGGGTTCACACGGTTTTACTTTATTAATGGGCACGGGGGAAACATCGCTACCCTTAAAGCTGCCTTTGCGGAATGCTATTACCAATTACCGATCCGGGGTGTTCCAGCGGCGGCGCGCTGTCAAGTGGGGAATTGGTTTATGGCCAGGAGTGTTTATCAACTGGCCAAGGAACTCTATGGCGACAAAGAAGGCTCCCATGCCACCCCCAGTGAGGTGGCCCTCACCCAATTTGTTTACCCCGATTGCATTAAAACCGCCCCCCTCAACCCCGATGTTCCCTCGGGTCACAGCATTTACAGCGCCCAAGACTTCCGTCAGCATTACCCCGACGGGCGCATGGGATCAGATCCCGCTTTGGCAACCCCTGAACACGGTCAACGATTTTATGAGGCCGCTGTTAAGGAATTAAGCGAGAACTACCAACGGTTTTTAGCTGCTGACTGACCCCGACCCGCTGGTTTAGGCAACGTTGAGGCTGACCGGTTGCAAGTCCATGATCAAATCGTTAAAGTCCCGATCGCCAAAAAGACCGGCATCTTCAAAGGCAAACAGGGATGAACCGAGGGGAAGACTGGCAAGGGTTCCCTGATTGGCCCCGGCAATGGTAAACCCGACATACTCACTCAAGGGCCCCGCAGACGGTGCTTGCAACAGGGCTAAGGCTTCGTCCACCGGGCGATCGGGGGTAATAAAGGCTGCATAATAGGCATTTTCAGCTAATCCGGTTAGGGATTGGCTGATATATTCTCCCTTTTCGGGTAATCCCTGCCCCGTAAAACCATCGACCCCCTGGGATAGGGCCCGTTCTAGGGCCTTGGCGGCATAGGTGGGGGCCCCTGGGGTAATGCCATCAATCAACCCCGTCAAATTATCAACACGAAAGAGACCATACCCCGATTCATAATCCCCGAGGCGGGCAACCTTCCATTGATAGTCCGTGGATTCGGTGACAAAGACTTGCCCCCCGGCCGGCGCTAGGCTCGCTTCTAGGCGATCGCCAGTGGGGTCAAATACGAAGGTATTTTCAGCACCGGGCACAAATTCAAAGGCATTGTCCCCCACCGATGTATAGAGACTGCCATCGGGTAATACCAACGCCACCCCCACGGTGTTGCCCAAAAAAGCTAACCCAGCGTCCGTCAGTTGCGTGTTACCGAAGTAGCGGGACTCTGTTTCCCGAAAGGCTTCGCCGTCCGCAAATGCATTCAGGGCCCGTTCCGCCGTTAGGCTCAGGGCATCGGTGGGGGCCGTCGCATAGGCGAGGGATTGGAATTGGGACAGTACCGTTTCTTGATAAGCGGGATCCCCCGGTTGCACAGACCCGATGGAACCATCGGCATTGGTTAGGTAATAACCAATCTGAGTCCCCTGGGGTAAGGTGGCGGGTAACACCGCCGTCAAAAGGCGATCGCCTGCGGTTCCCCCAACCTGATTATTGCTAGATAGTCCAAAGGCACTGGCATAATTATAGAAAACCCCTTCGGTGGCAGTTTGGTAGTAAGTGGGTTGGCCGGCATTGGGATAAAGAATAATCTCCCCCTGGGCCGTTTCCCCAGAAAATGCATCACTGACAACGGCCATGTCTAAGGTGATGTCCGGCAAAACGAGTTCTGGACGTTTGGGGGTAACCTGCAACGTCAAAGTCTCGACCCCCGGGGCAAAGACCAACGGAACGCGAATTTGGTTATCAGTCGCGGCGATCGCCGTTGTTAAATCGTTCGTCTTAGAAATGTCTGTGTAAACCCCTAAATTGGTTTGCCAGGCTGCAGCATTCTCCAACACCAGCTCGGCGGTAACGGTTTGGCCCTGTTGCGCCGCGGTACGAACTAATTGCACCGAGACATAGCCATTAATATCCCGTCCTTTGCGGTCAAAGTAGTTACTCAGCGCTTGGGGTAACAGACTAGAGGTGACAGAAAAGCCTGGCGATCGTTCTGGGGCCGGCACTAACTCCCCGGAACGACTCCATAGCCAACTCCCCTGACCCAACGTACTCGCCATCACCACATCATCGGAGGGATCATATTTCAGATCCAGCAACCAACTGCCTGGCCCGGTGTCGGCCGGCAATCCTTGCCAATCCATCGCCTCAAACATCCCCAAGCTACCGTCACTCTGGATGGTGCTGAGCCAGGCGCCCCCTAGTCCCCCCACCATTAGTTGAGCGTCGTAGTCCGCTGTTTCCGGCAGAAATACCAAGGTTTGCAGGTTAAAGTCTGGATCTAGACCCAGTTGCGCATAGGTATAGTATTCCGGCTCACCATTGCCCCAGATGATGCCGAGCCGGTTTAGGGAAGGATCGTTAGTTGCTTGGCTAAAGTAGCGAATACTGCTGTTAGAAGCTAAGAAATAGAGCGTCGGGTTAGTCGAACCGGCTTGGGGATTGTGGGTAATGCTGGTAACGACCGCATTGGGAACTTCGGTAATGAGTTTAAGCTGATAACTTGCGGGATCCAATGCCTGGGTCGAAACAGAGGCTGGACGCCCAAATAGGTAAGAGGTGTTACTGGACTGATCAAAATA
>JAYKHU010000075.1:0-5165 GCA_035285105.1 Synechocystis sp. | reverse complement strand
GTGCCGATCGCCGTTGCTCCGGCCGTGATCAAAAAATTCCGTCTGGAAAGCTTACTCATAGTGAAAGGAAGATGAGGCTATCAGTTGATAAACCGCGAAAAATCTTCCTTAGCTTGGAATTAATCTTCGTTAAGATTTGTATCTTTGGTCACAAACTTCCTGAGGGGATTCACAAAGTTCATTTTCCCTTTGCGTCTTTCGCATCCCCCTGGAGTTGGGACAATTTTTGGGTTACTTGCTGGGACTGAACTAAAGATTGGGCCAGTTCAATGCCGGCGGTGATGTCGGTTAACTGCCCCAATTGCCAGAGATGAAAGCCACTATTCCACAACAAAGAGGGGAGTAATGCCGTTTCCTTACCTGCCAGGGTGTCCTGCATCAGGGCGATCGCCGCTGGGAGGGTAGTCCAGGCGGGGTCTTTACCCCCGAGTCCATAGTCGCGGGCGTGTAAACAGAGGCGAGTAAACTGTATTTCACCGCCATCCAGAGAATAAAGCCCAATAATGGCCGGGTGATCGCGGGGAAGATCACAACTGCCTTCCAAGCCTTTAATGGTGGTAAATTGGTGTTCCCCCCGTAAAAATAGAGCATCACGGATCATGCCTTCCGTTGGGGGATGGACAAAGCCCGCGACAATATGACGCGGCCCCCCATAGGGTGACCAAATCAGTTCTAACGTGGCGATCGGCGGCCGTTTACCAATTTCTTCCCGATAGGGGACTAACCCCTGGGCCTGGGGAAACTGTTCGGGCAGATAAACAAACCCCCCTTGGGTCTGGGTCAGGCGATCGTGAACCTGGGCTAAGGTGAGTCCCCGCCAATCCACCCCTAGGCCGTGCCACAGATCAATCAAGGGCACACCATATTTCGTGGGCATCCGATCGCCGCCATGCTGAAGAACGGGATAGCCCGCCGCCGCTAATACCAACGTGGTTAAAGGGGTGAGGGGAATGGTGCGATCGCGCCCGTCGTAGGGTTGACTTAAAATTGTTACCGGTTTTTCAACGGCTAAAGCCGGAATGTTTGGCCCCAGGTCGTCGTAAGCATCCAGCATCCCCGCCAATTCTGTCCCGGTGGGTCGCATAATGCGGTGGGCAATTAAAAAGGCCCCAATTTGAGCCGGAGTCGCAGTCTGATTCAACATCAGAGCCATGGCCGCCTGGGCTTCTTGTCGGGTTAAAGAGCGACTGGTGTGGGGACCACTGGCTATTTTTTTCAGAAGATCGCGAAACTCGAGACTCATAGGGATAGTTCAAGACAATTTGACTTAATCTTCAGGGTTTACTAGCGCCAAAATTGTCATGGTTTTTACGGCTAAAAATCTGATAGTGAAGGAATCTTGATAGATTTTCCCCACCTTCTGACTTAAACCTCGGCGTCTAGCAATTCCTCTTCCCCGGAGGGGGGCACGAGGGCGACAGCGGACAGGGCATCCTCCGCATCCAATCGTTGCACCCGGACCCCGGTGGCGCTGCGGGATTGGGGGGAAATATCGTTCACCGACTGACGAATAATAATGCCGCGATTGGTAATGAGCATGAGTTCATCATCGGTATTGACCACATGCAACGCCACTAATTGATCATCTTTGGACTTAAACCGAATGGCTTTGACCCCCAGTCCTCCCCGGTGTTGAAGTCGGAACTGACCCACGGGAACCCGTTTGCCAAATCCTTTCATGGTGACCCCCAGTAACCAAGGCCCCGGATTATCGGTTTCCTCCAAAATGACATCGGTGTCGGTGTCGAGTTCCTCCTCTAGGTCTTCCTCCGTTTCTTCCCCAATCTGGGCTACCACCTGACTGGGCAGAATATCCATGCTAATCAGGGCATCCCCCGATCGCAGTTTCATGGATTTAACCCCCCGGGTAGCACGGCCCAGGGCCCGGAGTTCGTCTTGGCTGGCTTTAAAGTGAATGGCCATGCCTTTTTGGGAACCGATAATAATGCTGTCTTCGGCTTTGGCGATACGGACCCAGCGCAGTTGATCCCCTTCCACCAAGGAAATGGCAATGAGACCATTGGCCCGAATATTGCTAAAGGCAGACAGGGCCGTTTTTTTGATGTAGCCCTGGCGGGTCAACATGATGAAGTAGGTATCATCGTCAAATTCGGAGACGGCCACCAGGGAGGTAATTTTTTCGTCCTTGGGAATGGGGAGCATTTGCACGATGGGAATGCCCCGGGCGGTGCGGGAGGCGATGGGAATTTGGTAAGCATTGAGGCTATAGACCACCCCCCGATCGCTGAAAAAGAGGACGCGATCATGGTCGCAGCAGGACAGAAAATGTTCAACGCTGTCATCTTCCTTAATTTTTGCCGCTGCTTTCCCCCGGGTAGCCCGGTTTTGGGTTTCAAAGGTGCTGGCGGGCATACGCTTGATGTACCCCTGTTCAGTCAATAGGATGAGGGCTTGATCATTGGCGATCAGGTCGGTGTCAATCAGTTCCCCATCTTCTTGGACAATGACCGTTCTACGGGGGGACGCATGGATGGTTTTGATTTGCTCAAGTTCGCTTTCGATAATGGCGTCAATCCGCTCACGCCGGGCGAGAATATCCTGCAAATCGGCAATTTTCGCTTGTAATTCTTCGTGTTCCGCTGTGATTTTGTCCGCTTCCAATGCGGTTAGCCGTCGCAGTTGCATTTGCAGAATGGCATCGGCTTGAACATCGGACAGGGCAAATTGTTCCACCAGTTCCGTTTTAGCGGTGGTTGTATCGGCGGCCCCCCGAATCAGACGAATGACGGCATCGAGGTTATCGAGGGCGATCAGTAACCCTTGCAGGAGGTGATCCCGTTCCTCCGCCTTTCGCAATTCATAGCGGGTGCGGCGGGTGATGGTTTCCACCCGAAAATCTAAAAAGACGCTCAGAAAGCGTTTAATGGTCAGGACTTGGGGATCGTTATTCACCAAGGCCAGCATATTGGCCCCAAAGTTACTCTGGAGGGGGGTTTGCTTATAAAGATTATTCAGCACCACCCGGGCGTAGGCATCCCGCTTCAGTTCGATTACAATCCGCATCCCATCGCGATCACTCTCGTCCCGGATATCGGCAATGCCGTCAATTTTTTTCTCGTTGACTAAATCGGCAATGCGTTCAATGAGCGCGGCCTTATTGGTTTGGTAGGGCAGTTCGGTGACAATAATGGCATCTCGGTCCTGGCGTCCCCGTTGCTCCATGGTTTCAATGTTGGCAACCCCCCGCATGGTAATGGAGCCGCGTCCGGTGAGGTAAGCATCCCGAATGCCCGATCGCCCGAGGATTTGGGCGCCGGTGGGAAAGTCGGGGCCGGGGATAATGCGCATCAGGTCTTGATCACTCAAGTCGGGATTCTGGATCAGGGCGATCGCTGCGTCGATAATTTCCCCGAGGTTATGGGGGGGGATATTGGTGGCCATGCCCACCGCAATACCGGAGGAACCGTTAACGAGTAACTGGGGAATCCGGGCGGGAAGCACCACGGGTTCCTGTTGGGAACCGTCAAAGTTATCAATAAAGTCAACCGTTTCCGCTTCAATGTCCCGCAGTAGGGCATTGGTGGAGAGGGGTCTAAGGCGAGATTCGGTGTACCGCATGGCCGCCGGGGGGTCATTATCCACTGACCCAAAGTTGCCATGGCCATCAATCAACGGCTCCCGCATGGAGAAGTCCTGGGCCATCCTCACCAGGGCATCGTAAACTGCTGTATCACCGTGGGGATGGTATTTCCCCAACACTTCCCCCACCACCCGCGCACATTTCCGAAAGGGGCGATCGGGGGTCAGTCCCAACTCATACATGGCATACAAAATGCGGCGGTGCACCGGCTTCAGCCCATCCCGCGCATCGGGTAACGCCCGTCCGACAATCACGCTCATGGCGTATTCCAAATAGGAACGCGACATTTCTTCTCTGAGGTCTGTCGCAATCATGCGATCGGGCGAGTCAGTCATGTAATTACTCCAAGGCAGTTAGAACCGTTTGAGGCAATTCCCCTTTCTGTAGACAATTGGCGTTAACGCTCAAAATAAACACGAAAGATTGGCATTAACCAAGGGAATAAATGCGCTCAAAACAGCTTCTATTCTACCATTGCCCCGTCCAGGAGAGGGTCACAGAAGGCCCATTCCACTCTGCTAAACCCTGGGTCGCTCCCAGAAAACAAACGCCCCTGTGCAATGCTTGACAAAACTCTACAATCAAGACTGAATGACTTTTCTTTGTTCCCAACGCCCTAATTAAATGACCTCGTCTTCCCCCTCGACCCCGACCCCCAGTGCTTGGCTGTTCCTAATTGCCCCCTTTTTCCTCTGGGGAACGGCGATGGTGGCGATGAAAGGGGTGTTACCGGATACCACACCAATGTTTGTGGCCACTGTCCGGTTAATTCCGGCCGGGGTATTGGTGTTGCTGGTCGCTGCGTGGCAGGGACGTTCCCAACCGGATAGCTGGCAGGGCTGGGGCTGGATCAGTCTTTTTGCCCTGATTGATGCCACCTGCTTTCAAGGATTTTTAGCCCAGGGGTTAGCACGAACGGGGGCTGGGTTAGGGTCAGTGATTATTGATTCTCAACCGATCGCCGTGGCGTTGATGTCCAGTTGGCTATTTAAGGAAGTGATTGGTGCCATGGGCTGGTTAGGGTTAGCCCTGGGAATTTTTGGGATTGGCTTAATTGGCCTCCCCGATGAATGGTTTTATCAACTGTGGCAGTCCCAATCCCTGGTGATCGCCTGGAGTGCCGAGGCGGTTTGGCAAAGTGGGGAAGTGTGGATGTTATTGGCGTCCCTTTCTATGGCGATCGGCACGGTGTTAATTCCCTTCGTCAGCCGTCGCGTTGATCCCGTGGTGGCCACCGGCTGGCACATGATTATCGGTGGGCTTCCCCTGATGGCGATCGCCCTTTGGCAGGATTCCCAACCTTGGCAAGACATTACTCTTTGGGGGTGGGGAGACCTCGCCTATGCCACCATCTTTGGCAGTGCCCTCGCCTACGGCATTTTTTTCTACCTAGCGTCTAAAGGCAATTTGACCAGTTTGAGCGCCCTAACCTTTTTGACCCCCATTTTTGCCCTCAGCTTTGGCAACCTCCTCCTCGGGGAACAACTCAGCCCCCTGCAATGGGTCGGTGTGGGTTTTACGTTGATCAGTATTTATCTGATTAATCAACGGGCCGTCATCACAG
>JAYKHU010000074.1:0-8090 GCA_035285105.1 Synechocystis sp. | reverse complement strand
ATGCTGGATGGTTTTTTCAACAGCGTTAACCTGATCATGTCCTGCGCAACCCTCTTTATTACCTGGTTGTTGCTTAAGCCCGAAGGCAAAATCTTTAATTTTGGTTATACCGGCTTTGTCCCTCTCTTAAATCTCAGCAAGGGATTACTCGTTTTTGGGGTTTCCATCTTTGCCTTTGCCGGGTCCTTGGGATCCCTGTTCCGAGGGGGGGTCCCCGCCAAAACCGGATCTGCTGTCATCTACGCGGCGATCGCCGCCAGTGTTTGTTTAGTCGTCGCTATCATTCAGCGGCAACTCGCCAAAAAATCCCAATCCCCCATCGTTAAAGTTGATGCTCAAAACTGGTTGATTAACGGCATGATTTCCCTGGCCGTGGGTCTCGCCTTTGGGTTTGCGACCTGGTTAGGCACCACCCCTCTGAAAGGATTTGTGCCGTATTCCGATCCCACCATTGTGCTAATCCTGGTGAGTATCGCCATTCCAATTCCTATCTCAGTCATTTTAAATAGCGCCAAACAACTCATGATGGGAGCACCCCATCCCGAAATTCAAAAGCGCATTCATCAAATTGTTGCCACGGCCCTACCGACCTTTCCCTGTGAACAATATGTACTGCGGATGGCCGAAGCAGGACCCGTGCTGTATTTACATTTCTATTGGCTCTTACCCGCTGCTGAACGCGATTTGCCGATTAGTGAGATTGATCGTCACCGCCATGAAATCACCCAACTGCTTCGGCAAGACTTTCCTAATTTGATTGTTGATTTGATTTTCACCCAAGATAAAGACTGGTTCACCCAGATGAACCAAGAACGGGGGACAGATGCCCTAACACCCGAGAGGATATCTGCTTAGTGAGCCGGAGATAAAACATACCCCATAGCTATATGGATTTATATCAATACTCTCTTTTTATTGTCGTCAAGTTTTGATGACAAGTTGTGGCGTTTCTTGGGTTCATAGCCATTGAAACTCTCCGCCTACGTATATGTAAATTAATGTGAACAATGGGATGACAAATGATTTTTCATGTTCTAATCTTTTAAAAGCATTTGTGGAAAATAAACTGTCCAATTGTTTTCTGGTGAGTTCTCCAAAGAAATACAATGGCTTGCTTGATTACTTCCCCGGAATTCGAGGTCATTCTTTATGATTTCTTAAGGATTGGAGAGTCATAACTTTTTCGATAACCTCCCATTAACTCATTGTGTCATCTGCCAGCTTGGCGGAAAAATCTCCTTAATTACGAGGCGATCTGTTGACTAAGCTGTCGGTTACGGCGATTTAACAAAGTTATCCCCATTAGGTAGTCTGCATGCAATCAACAACTATTAATGTCAAACAGCCCACAGATGCCACTGTTAACCCAGCAACGCTAGCGTTTTACGTCCTCCTATGGAAACGAGATGGTATTGCCCTTGATCTCTTCGATGATTATTGGCGAGACGTCCATGGACCGGTATGCGCCAGATTGCCGGGTCAATATCAGTATTGGCAATACCATGTTGCCCATGATGAGGGAGGCTTTTGGCCAGGGATCTCCGGTGTAGACTGCACGGGGCACCCAGCAGAGAATTTTGATGGCATTGCGGAACTGACTTTTACCAGTGCAGAAAATCGTAATACGTGGTTTCAAGCCGCTGGCATTCTGATGGACGATGAGCATAATCTCTTCAAGAAAGCCATTGGTTACACCACGGCCCTGGGTAACTCGATCACCTATAAAGATGTGACCCCAAATGGTGCGCCAAATGGCGTCACGAATCTGATTAAGTTCCATGTCTTATTAAAAAAAGCGGCGGGGGTCGATGTCCCAAGTTTCCGCCGCTATCTTACCCAGACGTTTACGCCACCCACCATCGCCCACGAGGCTGTGCTGAAATTTCGACTGCATCTCTTTGATGAAATTGATAACTCCCGACCCGATGCAGCCGGGGTTGTTCACTCTGAATCCCCTGAGCAACAATATCAAGCGGCGTTTGAAATTGCCTTTGCAAGTCATTTAGACCGCGAAACCTTTTTTGCCTCCCCCAACTATCGGCAAGCGACTCAGGACTCAGCTACTTACCTGGAAAAAATCAAACCTTTTCCGGAAAGAAGTGCGTATACTTTTGTGTATAGCAGCACTATGACCTTAGCGGGGCAACGAAGTTCTTCCGTGGCGGAATTGATCACTGATATCGGTGCCATCAACCAATTAAAGGAAGACATTACGTCCCTGATGCTAAATCCTGCGTCTTCGCAGAAATCTGATTCTAATCTTCTAAATCAATCTTCCCAGTCATCCATGAAAAAACGTACCAACTACTACAAGGATTTGTCGGCTGATTACTCCCGTCCGGGCTTAGTCAGCACCTACGTTGCCCAAAAACTGATCGAAGATGCCGAGAAAATCGTAGCCATGAAAGAGCCGCGATTACCCGAAATTAACGGGAGTTACACGTTAGAACAAATTGAACAGGAAAATAAAGATTGGTGGCCGACCCATTGTGAAGCCCTCCGGCAAGGACGGGGAGACATTCTAACCGGTGAATACCGTGATGATTTGATTTACCTTTGTCAGGATGGCCCCTATTACGGCTTAACGGAGCAACGGGAACGGGAAAAACATTGGTGGGCGTTAATTGCACAGCCAGGGGTGACCATGTGTTGGCCCATTGTGATGTTTTCCGGGGAACACACCTATTTTGAATGGAAATGCGTGGACGATGAAACCAATGAAACCCTCGCGAAGGGAAATGTTACCTGGGTACGGCGGGGACATCGTGGGGCCTGTTATCTCAAAACCGAACAATTAACCTTCTATCGGGATGTGTTTGCCCCCGATGAGCTGTTAAAACTAATTACCACTTGACTCACTATGACTCAAACGCCTTACGCTAACGCCGTCCTTGACGATTTTGAATTGCAGTCTAAGTTAAAAGCCCTAAATCCCAAATTTGGCGATTTTGTCACCCGTGTTGCCGGCGAGGCCTGGGGACTGCCCCACATTGATCAAAAAACGAAAGCATTGATCACGATCGCCATTGATGTGGTGAATCAAGATCAAGTAGGGCCAGGATCCCCCTTTGGTGCCCATATTGATATGGCTTTAAAACAAGGGGCCACCAAGGAAGAGATTGAAGAGCTTTTACTGTTTCTGTGTCCCTATGCTGGCTTTAATAAAGTTGCCGGTTGTTTTGGGGTCTTTAATGAGTTTTTTCAACAATAGGAATCCGTTTAGTTATGAACGCCCTTATCCCGCTTAACTCAACTAATTTTGGTGCCAGGGATCAATCAGGAAAAGTTGCTTTCTACGTTTTACTGTGGAAACGTGATGGTATTTCTTTAGACCTGTTTGATAATTATTGGAAAGATGTCCATGGCCCCGTTTGTGCCCGTCTTCCTGGTCAATTTCAATATTGGCAACACCATGTTGCCCACAATGAAGGGGGATTGTGGCCCGTCATTCCTGGCCTAGAGTCTGGTTGGAATCCCGCCGATAATTTTGATGGGATTGCCGAATTGACGTTTAAGTCGGAGCAAGAACGGGCGCGTTGGTTTGAAGCGGCGGGCATCCTGATGGATGACGAACATAACCTGTTTTCCAAGGCGATCGGCTACACCACTAGCCCGGGCAATTCCATTACCTACTTTGATGGCATTGCGGAAGGGATGCCCAATGGTTCCCAGGATCTGATTAAACTACACGTTCTTCTACAGAAACATCCCACCGTTTCCGTTGCGGCTTTCCGTCAGTATCTTACGGAGTCCTTTGCCCCGGCCGTTCTGCAAAGTGAGGCCCTCTTAAAATTTCGCCTCCACTTGTTTGATGATATTGATAATTCCCGTCCTGATGCCGCTGGCGTTATTCACACAGAAGATCCCGGGAAAGAGTATCATGCGGCCTTCGAAATCGCCTTTGCTAGTCAGTTAGATCGCGAGCGTTTCTTCACGTCTCCTTCTTATCAGACAGCAACACAAACCACTGCCTCATATATCCGGAAAATGGCAGTTTTTCCCCAAAGAACGGCATATACCTTTGTCTATGACGGTCACATGACCTTGGCCGGCCAACGCAGTGCTAAAGTTGCCAATTTAATTAGTCGCATTGGGGCAACCAATCAACTCAAAGCGGAGATTTCTTCACTGATGGTAAATTATCAATCCCCTACCCTACCAGCTGCATCGGTCAGCAATGGCAATGGCAATGGTGCAGTTAACGGTAAAGCCAGCATTGCTCCCTTGATTCAAGGGTCTACTTCAACTCAGACGCGATCGATCGCCTCCCATTTACAAGGGGTCCAGCATTTCGGGATTACGGTCAATAACCTCGATAAGGCATTAGAGTTCTATATCGACGTTCTCGGTGGTCGATTGGCGATCGGGGGTGATGGCTTTGTTGGGGATGAGCTACACAATCTGCTATTCCAAAAAGAAGATTTAGAAGCGGAAGAGAAACACCAAAGTGCGCGTCAATTTGGGGTTCCCAGTATCCGGGACGGCTCTCAGGATGCGTTGGATGTGCGGTTTATTTCCTTTGGTAATACCTGCGTGGAATTAATTCATTTCCGCAACGCCAAACTGGACGCCCACGCCCCCAACGTGTTTGATCCTATTCCCTCGGGCATTGGCCACGTTAATGCCCCCCACATTTCCTTCTTTGTTAAGGATGATGTGGACTTAAATGAGTTTGCTCAGCTCTTAGAAGCAGAATGTCATCGTCGGGGCATGACCAATGTGGTAGCCAATCGCACCATTAACGTCAAATCCAAAGCAGATCTAGAGAAAACACCCCATATCTATGCCAAGACCGAATTTCCAGGAGATTTCGATGGTTGGGCGTTGTTTTACTGTAAAGGCCCCAATGGCGAACAGTTAGAATTCAACCAAGTTCGTCGTAAGGCCAAAGAAAACTTTGTTCGTGCGCAACGGGAATACAACCTGGATAACGGCAACCACTATTGGGGCTTAAACGGTCAGGCGTTACCCGCTAATCCCCCCGGTATGTCTGCTACCTATTCTGTGCCAGTTAATGCACCACAAGAAGTGGTTTGGCAAGTGCTTCTGGATAAAATGGAAAATCCCGGTAAATATTTACCCTATCCCGTTGAAACACCAGTCGTGTTAGAGCACTACGTCAATGGGATGTTACGACAAATCAAAACCCCGGACATGTTAGTGACTGAGCGCGTCACCGTCGATGAGGAAAATCACAAAATCACCTATGACATTGTGAATAATCCGATGCTCAAACCAACGTTTGTGAATCAAGTTTCTTCGCCAACGACCAACGGGACAAACGGCTTACCCTTGTTAACCAATAGTTTCCAACTCCAACCCCTTAGCTACCAAGCATTGGAGCAACCAGAAGCGCAACATTTTATCAAGGCGGCTGACCCGGAATTGATTGAAAAAGCAACGCTTCACCTCAAACATCAAATTGAGCAACACAATCAATCATCAATTACTACCTATCAGGAGAATGCCATGACCGTTACCAGCCAACTCACTGTGCCCCAAGCCAGTACTAATGAAGGACCCCTTTGCCAAATCGTCCGCCAAATGTTCTTAGCAGGCGAGTCCATGAATGTGGAAAACTTTGTTAAGTTCTATACGGAAGATGCCCACTATCAATTTAGTAACTTCCCCGTTGCCTACGGTCCCCAAGGGATTAAGGACTCCTCTGTCGGTTTCCTAAATACGGTGGCAAAAGTTTATCACCACATCATGAAAATGTGGGAATTTGGGAACACCGTGATCTGTGAAATGGAAGTCACCTATATTCGCCACGATGGTAAGGTCTTCCGTCTTCCTTGTTGCGACACCATTGTCTTTAAAGGGGACAAGGTGCAGGAATTACGCATCTTTATGGATATCACCCCCGTCTTTGCCACGCCGCAAGTCGGTGCGACGGAAGATCCCGATGCAGAACAGGTGTTACCCCAGGGAACCATCAGTGGCATTCTGGGCAAGATGTATGAAGCCCTCCATGCCGAAAAATGGGAAGAGTTTAAGTCCTTCTTCACCGACGATGTGCTTTATAAAATTGGCGCTAACGATCCCGTCATTGGCCCCGAGGCGATCGCCGGTTTATTACAACACATCTACAAAACCTTGAAGCTCACCACCCATAACCAACGGGGCTTCTGGGAAATTGGCAATACCATTATTCTGGAAATGGATGCTAATTACGTCAACAAAAAAGATAAGACTTTTGTTCAAGTTCCCTGTACGGATATCTATCGCTTTGATGGCGAAAAAATTTACGAATGGCGTGTCTATCCCGATGCCTCTAAAACGGGAGTTCAACTGTAGTTAACCTACGGTGATTGGACGATCATGGGTCACCAGATGCATGGTCGTCTTATTCTATCGGTTAAATTCTAGTCTGTGGGGCAAAAGTTGATCCTACCCAATGCCTCTCTAAACCACATTTCAAGTTTCTAGGGCGATATTAGCTATGACTGACATACAAAATTTGAATGATGCTTATATTATCGGACAAGAAAACTTTGATTCTTGGAGCATCGGCTTCGATATAGATGGTTACCTCAAAGTGTTACCCCATCCGGAAGTCGTCGTTGCCTACAAAGATCCGTTTTTGTTATGGCAACAAGACCATGCAAATTACAAGAATGGAATCTTTGTTTCTGAAGGGGCAGACGGTAGCTATTACTCAAGTTGGGGGCCCGATGAAGTTCTGGAAGTCACCCTTGACATGAGTGTCTTGGAAGAAATTGTCGTTGATGGCTTTGGCATTATTGAAGAAGGCGATCACTTTATTGACTGGTTAGGCAAAGCAACCCCCTACGATATTTTTCGAGCCTATAACAGCAGAATTCCCGGCCCAATGTTAATTACAGAGCCGGGGGATACAATCAAAATTACGTTAAATAATAACCTTGACGAAATCACCAATCTCCATACCCACGGTTTACACGTTTCCCCTGTTGGTAATGGCGACAATGTCTTAATTACGGTAGCGCCAGGAGACAGTTGGGATATAGAAATTGAAATCCCTGAGGATCACTTCATTGGGCCAGACTGGTACCACCCCCATTATCATGGCGAAACCAATGAGCAGGTTGCCTCGGGGTTAGGGGGCTACTTACTCATCAACCCGCCCTATGACTTGCCGGACTTAGACAAATTTGATCCGGTTGAAAACCCTGCCTTTTTCATGGCAATTCAGAGTTTCGGGATCCAGCAAGAATATCGATTCCCCAGCCCTGATGATCCGTTAAACCAGTCACCCTTTGGCACCTTTGTCCCAGCGGGAACGCCTCTGTTGCAATCCACAGTTTTTGACTTTGAAGCTGAATATGCCCTGGAAAATATCTTTTCACCGATTCCAGGCACTAATTTATTTGAAGTCAACATCGATGGCAGCGATCCAAATTCGCCGTTTCCTTTCATTACAGGCTTAATCTACGGCACGATTGATCAAAACGGCCAAGGACGATTTAATTCTGATCCCAGCGTTTTTGGTCTAACGGGTTTTGAATCGGGCTTTGTTGCTCTTGAAGATGGTAACGGAAATCGCATTTATGGTACAGACGACGCCTCTAGCCAAGTTAATTTCTTCTCCAGCACTGTTGATGCTTCCGGTGAAGTCATTTTAACTGGGGGAGACGGACTGTTCTCCGGCGTAACTGGTACTTTATCGTTGTCTGAGGATGGCATCTTCAATCCTGATCCAACCCAACCCTATATTGCCGATTTAACCGTAGAAGCTAACTTTACGGTTCCCCGTCCTATTGATGGTTACGAAGAAGGGATTGTTAAATATACGTTGGCAGAAGCACCGTTTGTTGGATATAACGCCAAGCCTGTCTTCTACAATCCCGAACAACCCCAAGGTTTCCCAGTTCCTGGCCCCAATTTTTCTTCTGCTTATGGTGAAGGCGGCTTAGCCGAACCTGTTGAGAATGTCATCCATACGATTAACGGGCAATATAATCCCACCATCGAAACAACCACTGGGGCTTGGAACCTATTTTCGTTTGCCAATATGACGGTGAACTCGTTCCATGTTATTCAGCTTTATAAAGAAGAAGCTGATGGAAGTTTGACCCTGCAAGACATGATCTTGACGGCGATCGATGGGG
>JAYKHU010000073.1:0-3271 GCA_035285105.1 Synechocystis sp. | reverse complement strand
CGGCAATTTTAATGGAGTTACGAATGTAATTGAAATTGCGGGCCGGTTGCACCAGATCCCCATCCCCTGGATCGGAGTAAGGATAATAATTGCTGGTGGTATAGGCATCAATTAACCAGTAGAGGGTAGAGGGTTCTTCGCCAGGTACATTCGCTGTGACCAAATAGGGATCGCGATCAAACCGCAAAAAGGGGGCAATGTGACGAATCCGATGGTTGATATTGCGTCGAAATAACACCTTAGTGTCAATATCAAAGTTTTGGGTAAAGAGCATTTGCCAATCCCGGAGATAGACCGCAAACAGCAACTTTCTGAGGGGAGAGTTCAAGGCAATGCCGCCCCGACCGTCGTAAACGTTATAAACATTTTCATCACCACTAGGAAAATCCAATTCCCTGACCTGAGTATTGGTCATGATGTAGGTATCACTCAATTCCCCAAAATAAATGCGGGGTTTCCCGATGGGAATACTGGTGCGAATCAGTTCGCTGGAAGTTCTGAGGGCATCCTCTTGGGTATCGGTGCCAATGTCTTTAACAAAGTAAAACGGCAATCCCCCCTGATCCACCAAATTAACCGGTGACAAAGTGAACCCATAGCCGTGGGTGTAAACCAAATGCTTATTAACCCAGGTTTTTGCTTTATCCGGCACAGAACTATAGTCCAACTCCCGGGGAGAAATCAGGACTTGTTGTTTGGCGGTGGTAATGGTGTCGGGTTGGGGGGGAGGGACGGGGGACTGCTCGGGGGCGATCGCCGTTTCGGGGTCAAGGGAGTCTGTGTCGGCAGCAACCCGAATCGTATACCGGTCGAGATCCGCATCGGGGAAACGGTAATAGAGTCGAATTTGTTGGAGTTGACGATTGGTTTTCAGTAAAGGTAAGGGATCCCAAAGACGGATGTTATCTAACGTGGCCCGATTTTCCGTTAAATCTTGCTGGGTTAATTGACCTTCCCCGGCTAGGGTGACGGGTTGAATCACATCTAGGTTAAATGCCCGACGGGTGGCAGCAATACTACGGGCGATATAGGGTCGTTCCCGGGTGAGTTGATTGGGTTGAACGCTAAACAGTTCAATGCCTAAGCCGACGGAACTTTGCACCAACAGCAATAGCAGATACACACTCAACGGTAACCACAGGGCAATCATCGGTAACCGTTGGGGGGGGCGATTTCCCGTTGTTGGCGCGGCAGTCCGCCATCCTTTCCAGCCCAACCAGGCTAACCAACCGGCGATCGCCCAGGTAAAAATCACCAGACTAGTTTCAACGGGTAAGCGCCAATGAATATCGGTGTAGTTCGCCCCATAAACCACTTCATGTTGGGTGTAGAGATAGCCATAACGCTGAATCCAATGGCCAAACCCCAAGCTGGCCGCGAGGGCTGCCGCTAATCGGGAGAGATGACGTAGTTGGGAGGGGGTAAACCCGGGAAATTTACCATCGGATAAACTATTGCCCGTTTGTAAGAAGGTCAGCAGAATGGCTAATAAACTGAACGACAATAAGCCCCGTAACCAAACTTCCAGTAATTGCCAGACCGGGAATTGAAAAATGTAAAAACCAATATCCTGTTTAAATTGGGGATCAATCTGATCGAAGGGTTGGGCATTGAGAAAGAGCAAAAACCGTGACCAATTTCCCGCCAACAGTAATCCCCATACCCCACTCAACAGGGCCACAAACACCGGCAACGACCATCGCCAGCGCCACACACTAAAAACCGTTAATCCAATGCCGACCAGTATCACTGCAATTTGGGTGCGCCACACCTGGAACGTCCGAAATAACCAACCGAGGTGAAAGGGCTGGGGAATGGCTGGGGTAATGCTGGGCAGGGTATAGTCCGGCGTCCACACCTGAATGGTCACCCAGAGGTAATACATCCCCAATGCCACCAGGGTCAGTTGCAACGCAATAATTAAAGGCAACAAAATCGGCAGATGTAAGGCCCCGGATCGGGGCGATCGCCGGGAAGGGGGGATGGGTTCGGGTAAATAGCGCGATCGCAGATCGGAAATCGGAGGAGTTGATCGGGGTAGGGACTCCTCCGCTAACCGTCGGGCCCCTTGAATTTGATAGGACAAAAAGCCCCAGGAAAGCCCCGCACAGACCGCCGCAATGCCCAACTGCCACCCTAAGCGTTTCCAATAAACGGGCAATAAATTTAATTCCTGAAACCACAGGCTTTCCACATAAACCCGCGCCAAAATCTCAATGCCGATGATGATCAGCACTACGGCGATCGCCCCTTTTACTCTCTGTTTCATTGGCCGTTGCACTCCATCACTCTTCCCTGACGGTGATCCAGGCAGCGATTTTTTTGATTAACCAACTACTCAACGCCCCCAAAATTAAAATGCCGATCGCCGGATTAAACACCGGAATCCACAATTGTTGCCAGAGATGGTAGCCCAAGGGCACCCCCGTCGATTCCCCCACCACGGCGATCGCAAACCAGAAAAACCCTAGCAGGACAATAAACACATCGGCGACCAAAATTCGATCCAGCCACGTTAACAACAACAATTTCATAACCCAATTTTTGACTCAATTACTGCGATCATAGCTAATGTAAAGTCTCCTCGGCGTTGGACAACCATGGATCCCCTCGTTACCCTGATTGCACTCTTGTTCATTGTCCCCTTTGGGTGTTCCGTGGGCAGTTTTCTCAATGTCGTTGTCTATCGTCTCCCCGCGAATTTGTCGTTAATCCATCCCCCTTCCCGTTGTCCGAGTTGTTTACATCCCCTGGGAAAAACCGAAAACGTGCCGGTGCTAGGCTGGCTGTGGTTACGGGGGAAATGTCGCTGGTGTCAAACAGCCATTTCGCCCCGCTATCCCACGGTGGAAGCGATCACAGGATTATTATTTGGCTTAACCTTTTGGTATTTCGGTTGGCAGTGGCAAACCGTTGGTTATTGGGTGCTGATTAGTTTTTTAATCCCGTTAACGTTAATTGATTGGGACGTCATGATCCTTCCCGGTAGTTTAACCAAGTCGGGACTGGTGGCCGGATTGGTGTTTCAGCTGCTGTTGGGGTGGCATCAAGGGAATTTGATTACAGTGCTGTTTGGGGCGATCGCCGCTGGGGTACTGGGACTCTGGAGTTTTGACCTCGTGCGGTTAGGGGGGAGTTTACTTCTCGGACAAGAGGGCATGGGCAATGGTGATCCCAAACTAGCGGCCATGATTGGGGCGTGGCTCGGCTGGAAATTACTGCTACTAACAGCTTTCCTGGCCTGCTTATTTGGCTCAATCTATGGCATTTT
>JAYKHU010000072.1:0-6794 GCA_035285105.1 Synechocystis sp. | reverse complement strand
ACCCTCTACTGGTTAATTGATGCCTATACCACCAGCAATTATTATCCTTACTCCGATCCAGGGGATGGGGATCTGGTGCAACCGGCCCGCAATTTCAATTACATTCGTAACTCCATTAAAATTGCCGTCGATGCCTATAACGGTGACGTGCATTTGTTTACGGTGGATGAAACCGATCCCTTAATTCAAGCATGGCAGCGCATTTTTCCTGAATTATTCCGCCCCTTAAGTGCCATGCCCCCGACCCTGAAAAGCCATATTCGTTACCCAGTGGATTTGTTCAGCACCCAATCGGAACGGCTGTTAACCTACCACATGGAAGACATTGATGTGTTTTATAACCGGGAAGATCAATGGCAAATTCCCCGGGAAATTTATGGCAACGAACAACAGGCGATCGCCCCCTATTATTTGATTATGAAATTGGCCGGCATTGAGGCCAAACGGGAAGAGTTTGTCTTATCCCAGGTTTACACCCCCAATAGTCGCAATAACTTAATTGCGTTGTTATTTGCCCGCTGTGATGAACAAAATTATGGCAAATTGTTACTTTATACCTTACCCAAGGAACGGTTAGTGTATGGGCCGGAACAGATTGAAGCGTTGATTAACCAAGATCCGATTATTTCCGAACGCATCAGCCTCTGGAACCGTAAAGGGTCAAGCGTCATTCAAGGGAATTTGTTGGTTATTCCCATCAAAGAATCGCTGCTTTATGTGGAACCCCTTTACCTAGAGGCGGAAAAAAATAGCTTACCGACGTTGGCCCGGGTGGTGGTGGTGTTTGGCAATCAAATTGCCATGGCCGAAACCCTCGATGAAGCATTGAACGCCATCTTTGAACCCGGAGCGTCTGATCCCGAGGCGATCGTCCGTCCCGTGGAGTTACCGACGGGCGAGTTGAATTAAATTCCCAGATCTATCCCTGCTGAATTTCAAAAAAGTGTGATCATAGCAACAGTGACCCTTTTGATTTACTGATTTCCCCATGTCTGCCACCCCCGCCTTTAGTGAAATTTCCCAAGCGTTAAAGACGCCCGAAATCGGTTTTGATGAGCAAAATCCGCCTCCCCAGGGGGTCATTGATAGCTGCGTTCACTGTGGGTTTTGTCTGTCTACCTGTCCCAGCTATCGCGTCATTGGTAAGGAAATGGATTCTCCCCGGGGGCGCATTTACCTGATGAATGGCATTAACCAGGGTCAGGCCAGTCTGGATGAAACCACCATTCAACACTTTGATAGCTGTTTAGGGTGTTTAGCCTGCGTCAGTACTTGTCCGTCGGGGGTGCAGTATGACCAATTAATTTCAGCGACTCGTCCCCAGGTGGAACGGAATTTTGACCGTCCCCTCGGCGATCGCCTCATTCGGAGCTTAATTTTTAACCTCTTTCCCTATCCCTGGCGCTTACGGTTATTGTTACCGCTGTTGTGGGTCTATCAAACCTGTGGTCTGCAAGCCTTAGTACGGCGATCGGGGGTTTTGCAACGGTGGTTTCCCCGCTTAGCGGCCATGGAAAGTATTTTACCGAGAGTAACTGGCGCCTCTTTTCAGGATGGTTTCCCCACCGAAATCCCGGCCCAGGGGGAAAAACGCTATCGGGTGGGCATGGTTCTCGGTTGTGTGCAACGGATTTTCTTTTCTCCCGTTAACGAAGCCACGGCTAGGGTTCTCACCGCCAATGGTTGCGAAGTGGTCGTGCCCAAAACCCAAGGCTGTTGCGCTGCCCTCCCCGCCCACCAAGGTCAAACCGCCCAAGCCCAGGCGATCGCCCGGCAGATGATTGATAGTTTTGCCGAAACTAACGTTGATTACATCATTATTAATGCAGCCGGTTGTGGCCATACCTTGAAGGAATATCATCATATTTTGGCCGATGATCCCGACTACACCGAAAAAGCCCAGCAATTTGTGGCGAAAGTGCGGGATGTGAATGAGTTTCTGGCGGAAGTGGGTTTAACCCAACCCTTGCACCCCGTTACTGAAACCGAAACCCCGGTGGTTTACCAGGATGCCTGTCATTTATTACACGGCCAAAAAATTAGCGTGCAACCCCGGCAGTTAATCCGCCAAATTCCCAAGCTGCAACTCCAAGAACCCATTGATGCAGCCCTCTGTTGCGGTAGCGCAGGAGTTTACAATATGCTGCAACCGGGCGTGGCTGAGGAATTAGGACAACAGAAGGTCAAAAATTTATTGCAAACTGGGGCAAAATTGATTATTTCCGCTAACCCGGGCTGTTCCCTGCAAATTCAAAAACATTTACAACACCAGGGCGAAACAGTGCCGGTGATTCATCCCATTCAATTATTGGATTTGGCCATGCGGGGGGATTCATTGACCACCGCTAGTTTCAAACAAGTTTGTGTTAGGACTGAATATGAGGTCTACGACCGATGAGAGAGGAGGCAATCATGAGATTTCGGAACCAGTTATCGTGGTAACGAAAGTCATTGAGCTCTTCAAAGTGGCAAAAAACACCAGCCTTAAGACTGTCGGTTCGCTCATTTTCGAGGGGGTGTTGGCATAAATCAAGTGTGGACAGACAACTCATCAATGTTTTGAGGAAACTTCAAAAGAGCCAAAATGCGGCGTTGGAGTGGATTGAGAGGAGTGATTTCAGTGGTGCCATCTCGATGATAATAAAGGGTCATTCCAGTGAAGGCCTTGAGCAGTAACTCGGCAGAGGGGCGCTCAGTTTTGCGTTTGGGGTTGCCTGCGTAAAGACCAGCCAGAGGAGTGTGCAAATGCTGAAGACTTCGCCGGACTTGAAACTCAATGAGTGTAAAAAATTGGAGGGCAATGGTCAGCAAAAACATCAACCCGATGATACGTTTGAGATTGTCAAGGATGGAGTCTTTGTCAGGGGCTGATCAGGATGTGGTGCTTTCGGTGCGGGGAGTATCAAAAAAGTTTTGTCGGAGTTTGAAAAAGTCGCTTTGGTACGGGTACTATGACACCTGATGTTGTTCAAGTTAGAGCACTGCTGGATTATAAGCTCCAGATTCAATTTGCCAATGGTGAACTCAAAATTTTTGATATGAAACCTTATCTTGCCTATCCCGCTTTCTTAAATTTATGTCACGATAATTTATTCCTGTCGGCAAGGGTAGATAATGGCACTGTTGCTTGGACAGATGAGATTGATATTTCACCAGATACGCTTTATTTGAAGGGTAAACCCTTGTCTTCGCAAGTATATTGCAACCTTAATTCTGATAGAGTTATTTGAATTGAAGCTGGGGTAACGGTTTGTTACAGATGTTAGTGCTGGGGGGGATGTTGAGTAAGCTGATTAGTATCAATTTTTGATTCAGGTTTCCTATGTCGGATGTGATGATCCGGGGGGCAAATTTGGGTAAGCGGTATATGATTGGCCACCAGACAGAGGAGATGGCAAATCATGATACTCTGCGCGATCGCCTCTCAGAGGGGGCAAGGTCTTTCGCCGGAAATGAGTGGATCGCCAATTAAGACGAAGTTTGATGAGATTGTGGATTTTGCGGAGGTGGAACGGTTTTTAAATAGGCCGGTTAATCGGTATTTGTCGGGGATGTAGGTGCGTTTGGCGTTTGCGGTGGAATAATGGGGTTGTGAAAACAGACAAGTGGTTTTACGAGTTATTTTTGTCGCAACCGGGGATGTTGGCGGAGTTGATCCCTGGTGTGAAAACCATTTGGGAATTTAGTTACAGCGCAGTCGTGGTTAAGGAGAAGGAATTTCGGTTTGATGGCATTTTTACACTGCTTTCGGATGATCCTAGGGTACCGATGGTGTTTGCGGAAGCCCAGATGCAGAAGGATACAAATTTTTATGGACGCTTTTTTGGCTCAATTTTTCTTTATTTAGGCAATATCAGGTGCGTCGTGCTTGGCGGGGATTGTTGATCCTCCCAAGTCGGAAAATTGATTTAGGAGCGGATTTACCATATCAAGCCTTGCTAGAGAGGTAAGTAACTCAGCTTTATCTGGGGGGGTTGAGGGAACAGCGGCAGTTAAGCCCCAATTTAACGTTGTTGCAGTTGTTGGCGACGGATCAGGAGCAAAGTACGGAGATTGGTAAGGGGCTTTTGCAAACGGCGGAAACGGAGGCAGAGTTTGAGCGCCGCTTGAGTTTGATTGAGACTATACTGGCGAATAAGTTCCCGGATTTGACGACGGAGATGATTATGCAGTTATTGGATTTGAAACAAACGGATATTACCCAATCTCGTTTTTATCAAGAGATTAAGCGGGTAGGTCACCAAGAGGGTCACCAAGAAGGACACCAGGAGGGTCGTCAGGAGGGTCGCCAAGAGGGTGAGGCTAACTTGGTGCTTCGTCTGTTGAAGCGGCGGTTGGGGGAGTTGTCTGTTGCTCAGGAAGAACGGGTGAAGGGGTTATCGGTGGAGCAGTTGGAGGCGCTGGGGGAGGCGTTGTTGGATTTTACTGCCATGACCGATTTAGAAAGTCATTTGGCGGGGTTGGGGTAACGGTTTGTTGCGGATGTTAGGGGTTAGGCGTTATTGGGTAGACTGGGAATCACTAATGTATGGGAACTTATTTAGGGGTGGCGCAGGTATTGCCAAGGATGGAGTCTTTGCCAGGGGCTGATCAGGATGTGGTGCTTTCGGTGCGGGGAGTATCGAAGCAGTTTTGTCGTAGCTTGAAGAAGTCGCTGTGGCATGGGATACAGGATATTGCGGGGGAGTTGTTGGGGGCGGTTCGGGATAATTCTGAGTTGAGACTGGATGAGTTTTGGACGTTGAAGGATGTCAGTTTTGAGTTGCGGCGGGGGGAATGTTTAGGGTAGATTGGGCGCAATGGGGCGGGGAAAACGACGTTATTACGGATGCTGAATGGTTTGATTAAGCCCGATCAGGGTGAAAATCAGAAATATAAGCTCCATAAAGTTAAGCAATAAGTAAAAATTACCGCTTAATTTCTAGCTGCATAATCTATAACAAAATCATTATTTAATTTCAGAATTTTATTGTTTTTTTGTATTGACCGATGACTTTAACTCTTGCTCAGTCCTTAATGCCTCAAGTTAGTTGGGAAAAACCCCCCCAAGACTATGTTTTACCGGATGATCCTGTGGACAATATTTTACAACCTTTGTTAGCAGCGGCCTTGACTGAATCCCTTGACTTAGCGTCCCAACTAAATTCCCATTGTCTTGTAGCCGCTAATATGGGCATCTGCGCTAAAGTGAATCAGAAGATGACCATCAAAGCTCCTGATTGGTTTTATGTTCCCCATGTTTATCCGTTGCCTGAAGGAGAGATTAGACGGAGTTATACTCCCCAACTAGAAGGGGAAATTCCTTTAATCGTCATGGAATTTTTGTCAGAAACAGATGGGGGTGAATATTCTTCTCGACCAACTTATCCCTACGGAAAATTATGGTTTTATGAACAAATAATTAAAGTACCTTACTATATTATCTTTGAGCCTAGTTTACCTATTTTAGAAGTACGCTATCGACAAGCCCAGGGCTATGAATTACTAACCCCTAATACCGAAGGTCAATATTGGATTGAACCATTAGGATTAAATTTAGGAATATGGCAAGGAAAGCGACAAAATATAACAACATCTTGGTTAAGATGGTGGGATGCTTCTGGTGATTTGTTATTATGGGGAGTAGAAAAAATTGAGCAAAAGCAACAACAAATAGAAAAAGAGAAGCAAAAAAATCAAAGATTGCTGCAACGCTTACAAGATTTAGGTATTAATTTAGAGGATGAATAATTATATCAAAATCACCTATGTCATACAGTTACAAGCTCACAAAAATTTTATTGTTGTTAGTTCTCTAGTATAAATAAAGGTAACGGTTTGTTACGGATGTTAGGGGTTGGGGCTTGGTTGGGTAAACTGGGCATTACTACTGTATGGGAGCTTGTTTAGGGGTGACGCAGGTATTGCCAAGGATGGAGTCTTTGCCAGTGGCGGATGCTTTTCAGGAGTAGTATGGCAAAAAAATTAGTTATTCAAGCAGGGCAAACGGAAAGGGAATATTGGCGAGATTTATGGCGCTATAGAGAGCTTTTTTACTTTCTGGCTTGGCGAGATTTGTTAGTGCGGTATAAGCAAACTGTGATCGGTATTGCTTGGGCATTATTGCGTCCATTTTTGACAATGGTAGTTTTTTCTGTTGTCTTTGGGCGATTGGCTAAGCTGCCTTCTGAGGGGGTTCCCTATCCGATCTTGGTATTTGCAGGAATGTTACCTTGGCAATTTTTTGCCAATGCGTTGTCAGAGTGTAGTAACAGCCTGATTAACAATGCCAACTTGCTGTCCAAGGTTTACTTTCCTCGGTTAGTGGTGCCCACCAGTGCGGTAGTCGTTAGTTTTGTTGATTTTCTGATTTCGGGGATGATTTTGTTAGGTTTAATGGCTTGGTATAGCTTTCTACCTTCCTGGCGCATTTTGACCTTACCTGTATTTATTTTGATTGCTTTTTCAGCTTCGATGGGTGCGGGATTATGGCTGGCGGCGTTGAATGTTCAGTTCAGGGATTTTCGGTATATTGTGCCCTTTGTGGTTCAATTTGGGCTTTATGTGTCGCCAGTAGGCTTTAGTAGTGATATTGTCCCGGAGCGATGGCGATTATTGTATTCTTTGAGTCCAATGGTGGGAGTAATTGATGGTTTTCGTTGGGCAATTTTGGGGGGAGAGTTTCGATTGTTCTGGCCAGGATTTATTCTTTCTTTATCTCTCGTTGTTGTTTTACTCGGCAGTGGTATTTGGTGTTTTCGCAAGATGGAACGGACATTTGCTGATGTAATTTAGTGCAGGGCTGGGGTAACGGT
>JAYKHU010000071.1:0-7335 GCA_035285105.1 Synechocystis sp. | reverse complement strand
TTTCTCTTGACCCAGGCCAGTGCCCCGGACTGGCTGCACCAATCGGGGTTACGCACCGATGGCCAGGGCTTTGTGTTGGTGGATCAAACCTTGAGATCCCTATCCCATCCCCACATTTTTGCCGCCGGAGATGTTGCCTCCCTCTTTCCCCATCCCTGTCCCAAGGCGGGGGTGTTTGCGGTGCGTCAGGGTCGGCCCTTATTTAAAAACTTGCAACGGGTACTGACGGGGCGATCGCCGTCTCCGATTCAACTCCCTGCCCGTTATCTCAGTGTAATTGGCACTGGGGATCAAAGAGCCTTGGCCCTATGGGGACAGGGGGGCTGCTTCGGGCGATCGGCGTGGTGGCTCAAGGATTGGATTGATCGCCGTTTTATGAAACGCTTAGGGGAACAGTCGTTGTTTTACTCCCGATCATGACATCCCTCAATGTCCGCTCCCGCTTTCATCTGGAAAATCGCCTCACCAGCCATCCCCAAAGCTATATCAACAATGGCCATGATGTCATCCAAGGATTACAGCAATCTCCCAAAACCCTCCCCCCCCATTACTTCTACGACGACCGGGGGTCCCTCTTATTTGAAAAAATCTGTGAGTTGCCGGAATATTACCCCACCCGCACCGAAGCCAGCATCCTAACGGCGATCGCCGATGAATTGGTCAATTTGACCGGCGCCTGTGACTTTATCGAACTGGGGAGTGGTAGCTCCACCAAAACCAGAATTTTACTCTCTGCCTTTCATCGTCAGAGGATTCAACTGCGGTACATTCCCGTTGATGTCAGCGAAGCCATCTTGATTGAAAATGCCCAGGCGATTTTAGACACCTACCCCGGATTGAGCATCCAAGGCTTAGTCAGCACCTATCAATTAGCCCTCGACCAACTACCGGACCACGACTGCCCCCACCGGTTAATGGCTTTTTTAGGCAGTTCCCTGGGTAACTTTCCCCCCGCGGCCTGTGCAGACTTTTTCAAACAGGTTTCCCATGCCCTCGATGGCGGCGATTACTTTTTGCTGGGGGTAGACCTACGCAAACCGGTGGACTGTTTAGAAGCGGCCTACAACGATGCCCAGGGGATTACGGCCGCCTTTAATCTCAATATGTTGCGCCATCTCAATTGGCGTTTTCAGGGCAATTTTGATCTAGAGCAATTTGAACATCACGCTTGGTTTAATGACGACGCCTCCCAAATTGAAATGCACCTCAGAAGTTTGTGCCCCCAAACGGTTCACTTGGAACGCCTCGGGCTGACGGTGAATTTTGCCGAGGGGGAAACCATTCTCACCGAAGTCTCCCGTAAATTTTCCCTCACAGGCCCCACCAGCATTACCGACCAATTAGCTCAGCATGATTTGATGCCGCTTCAGGTCTGGACGGATGAAAAAGCGTGGTTTGCCCTGATTTTAAGCCAAAAACACTAATTTCTGATTGAGTTCAGGTTAGTTTTCCCCCTGGGGGATTGGGGAAGAATTTCTCGTAGACTCGAATAATGTCAACCTACAACTTTACTAAACGGTGTAGTAAAATAATAGGTATTGAGCCTTGCATTTCCGGAGAAAAGCAGGATGGGCGTCACCGCAACGGATTTTCAGAAACAGCCGACCCCCCAGTCAGAAGCGAGAAAGCGACAAGTTCGGCGTTGGGGGTTAGGAATCGGGTTATTATTGCTGGCCTTGTCGGGGGCGATCGCCGCTAAGCAAGGATGGTTGCCGTTTATGCCGGGGGAAGAAACCCCAGAAGTAGCGGTCATGCCGTCCCCCTTTTCGACGGTGACGGCCTTGGGTCGTTTGGAACCCCTGGGAGAGGTGATTAACCTCAGTGCCCCGAGTACCAGTCAGGAAACACGGTTGGAAACATTGCTGGTCAAGGTCGGCGATCGAGTGGCAGCGGGTCAAACCATTGCGTATCTAAGTGGTCGAGACCGTTGGCAGGCGGCGTTAAGCCAAGCCCAAGGGGAGTTACAGGTGGCGGAAGCCCGGTTAGCCCAGGTGAAAGTGGGGGCGAAATCGGCAGATATTACCGCCCAATCGGCCCAAATTGATCAACGGCAAGCCCAATGGCAAGAGGAAGTTAACGCCAAACAAGCGGAAATTAAACGGTTACAGGCCCAATGGGACGGCGATCGCCGGGTGCAACGGGACACCATCCAAGAATTGCAGGCGGATTGGCAGGGGGAACAGGCGCAACTCCAGGCCACGGTACAACGGCTACAGGCGGAACTGGCTAACGCCCAACGGGAATATGAGCGGTATCAGGAACTGTATCGAGCGGGGGCCATTTCTGAATCGGTGTTTGATAGTAAGGCCCTGGCGGTGACCAGTTTGCAGCAACAGGTCAGGGAGAATCAGGCCAATTTAACCCGCCTCAATCGCACTGCTCCTGAAAAAATTAGCGCTGCTGAAATTGCTTTAACCCGCCTGAATCAGACCTTTCCCCAACAAATTAAGCAAGCACAAGCAGATTTACAACGGTTACAAAAAACTGGTATTGCCTCGGTTCAGGAAGCAACGGCTCAACGGGACAGTTTAGCCACGGTGCGTCCAGTGGATGTGCAGGTGGCCGAGGCCGAAGTGCAACGGAGCAAAGCCACGGTACAAAAAGCGCAAATGGATTTAGCCCAAACGGTGATCACCGCCCCCCAAGCAGGGGAGGTGTTGGAAATTTTTACTTACCCCGGCGAAAAAATTGCCGATCAAGGCATTGTGAGCCTCGGTCAAACCCAACACATGATGGCGATCGCCGAAGTTTACCAGAGTGACATTGGGCGCGTGCGGGGGGGACAAACGGCCACGTTAACCTCCCCTGTGTTGGATGAGCCATTGCGGGGCACCGTGAAACGCATTGATCCGGTGGTGCAACGGCAAACTATTGTCAACGAAGATCCCGCCGCCAATATTGACGCCAAGGTGATCGAAGTGCGGATTGATCTCGATCCCGCCAGTTCCGACCGGGTGAAGGATTTAACCAACTTGCAAGTCACCGCCACCATCCAGACCCCCAATTGATAGCGTTTACCATGATTCCCCTCCGCCAATTCCTCCACACCCTGCGCGATCGCACGCCCCTAGGGTTACTGCAACTCAAGCATGATCGTTTACGACTGCTCACGGCGATCGCCGGCATTACCTTTGCCGATGTGTTGATCTTTATGCAACTGGGCTTTGCCGATGCCCTATACCGCACCAATACCCAATATCCCCGCACCTTGCAAACGGATTTGGTCATGATCAGCAGCCAGGCGGAAAACTTTAGCGAATTACAGACCTTTTCCCGCCGTCGACTGTACCAAGCGTTAGACGTGCCGGGGGTGGAAGGGGTAACGCCCTTATATTTAGGGTCGGTGAAATGGCGCAATCCCCAAACGAAGCAACCCACCCCCATGTTAGTGATTGGTCAAGATCCTAATCAGGTGGCGTTAAATTTGCCGGCAGTCAATCAACAATTAGACCAACTCAAAATCCCCAATACGGTGTTATTTGACCAAAAATCCCGGGGACGCTACGACCAAATGCTGGCCCAGTTACAACAAGGCAAACTGGTCACCACGGAAATTGGGAAAAATACGGTGACGGTGACGGGACTGTTTAGCGTCGGGGCTTCCTTTGCCGATGATGGGGCTTTAATCACCAGTGAAGATACTTTTCTGCGCCTCTTTCCTCGACGCCAGGCCGGTACCGTTAGCCTCGGTCTCATCCGTTTGGAACCGGAAGCTGACCCCGAAACGGTACAAGCCACCCTAGCCGCCTATCTTCCCAAAGATGTGAAGATATTTACCAATGAAGGCTATGTGGACTTTGAAATTGGCTATATCCAACGGCGATCGCCTATCGGCTTTGTGTTTGGTTTGGGCACCGTAATGGGCTTTATTGTCGGTACGGTGATCGTCTATCAAGTGCTGTCCACCGACGTCAATAGTCACTTAGCGGAATATGCCACCTTCCGGGCCATGGGCTACCGCCAACGTTATCTGTTAGGGGTCATCTTTGAAGAGGCCCTAATCCTTTCTGTCCTCGGTTTTGTCCCCAGTTTGGCGATCGCCGTGGGAGCCTATCAATTCACCGCCGTTGCCACCGCCCTACCAATTTTTATGCCCCTCCACCGGGCCCTGTTCGTCTTTGCCCTAACCCTAGCGATGTGCAGTTTATCGGGAATGGTAGCCACCCGTCGCCTGCAAGCCGCCGATCCCGCCGATATTTTCGCGTAGTGCCATGAAACCTCTCCCCATGATTGAAATCCGCCACTTGAACCACTACTTCGGCAGTGGCGATCTCCGGAAACAGGTCTTATTTGACATTAACCTCGATCTTCACGCCGGGGAAATTGTGATTATGACCGGGCCATCCGGATCGGGCAAAACCACGTTATTAACCCTGATTGGGGGGCTGCGGTCCGCCCACGCCGGTAGTTTGAAGGTGCTCGGGCAAGAATTATGCGACGCCAATGAACAAATTTTGGTAAACAATCGCCGTCATAACGGCTATATTTTCCAAGCCCACAACCTCCACCACAGCTTAACCGCCTTGGAAAATGTGCAAATGGGCTTAGAAATTACCAGTAAAATCCCCAAAGCCGACCGCCATCGCCGGGCCGCCGACATCCTCGCCCAAGTCGGCCTCGCTGATCACCTGGACTATTACCCTGCCAACCTCTCCGGGGGGCAAAAACAACGGGTGGCGATCGCCAGAGCGTTGGTGAGTCGTCCAAAATTGGTGCTGGCCGATGAACCCACCGCCGCCTTAGATAAAAAATCCGGTCGGGATGTGGTCAATATTATGCAAACTCTGGCTAAGGAACAGGGCTGCACGGTGTTATTAATCACCCACGACAACCGCATTTTAGATATCGCTGATCGCGTCATTTACCTGGAAGATGGCCGCCTTTCCACCCAGCCTTTGGCCGTTTAATTGGGAAAGATTGAAGTTGATTGGCGATCGCCATCCTTGGCAGTGAAGATTGGATGACTGAACACCCGTGAGCAAAAAATCAAAACCCCCTTAAGCTGAAAATAATCAGCCAATGAAAACCATTTCGCCATCAATTTTGATGCCCTATGTTAAAAACTAATCGTTTTGACTTAACCCAATCCTATACCTTCAGCAACTATTTCGATCTGAATATTGAACCGGAAGATCTCCTGGCTGAATTTAACTATAGCTTTACCCGTAAACAATTAATCTTGCCCCAATCTAAGCAGGATTTTTCGAGTCTTGCCAGTCTGAAAGAAAGTCTTGAACGTCGCCTTCCTTTTGTCAGTTTAAGTAGTGAAATTGCCCGGCGAGAGGTGCTTATCGCCCCCATTTTATTAACACTTATTGACTATACCCAAGCCCAGTTGCGAATTGAATATTCCCTCACAGTTTCCGAGCAATTGAAAGGCTCTTTAGATTATTATTTACATACGCAAAAAAGTTTGATTGTTATTGAAGCGAAAAAGGCAGATTTATCTAGAGGTTTTACCCAACTGGCGATCGAGTTGATTGCCTTGGATCGGTGGTTAGATGATGGAAAAAATCCCCTCTATGGGGCGGTGTCCACGGGAGATGTCTGGCAATTCGGTCGCCTCGATCGCCGTCAAAAAGCCATCGAACAAGATCTCAACCTATTTCGGGTTCCAGCGGACTTGATAGAATTATTTAGTTACCTAGTAGGAATGTTGAGCGATGGCAAGGACGATTGCGACGCTAGAAAAGCTGTGAAGACTTAAGCGTCGGTGGTTGCTTCCGGTAATGCCCCTTGCATTTTGCCAAACCAATCAATTAAATTATCCATTTGTTGTGCCGGTTTTAATACGCCTAGACCGCGCACGATCACCTTTTTAGGACTATAAACAAAGCGGGATTGGAGATGATTGGGTAAGTTTTCCGCTAAGAGTTTCCAGGCCGGTTCTTCCATGGGGGTTTCTAACACCACATTTTGTTTGCCTTCCACTTTAATGCGGGAAAATCCTAAGGATTTAGCTAAGTGTTTTAGCTCCACAATTTTAAATAACTGCTCCACTGGACTCGGTAGCGTTCCATAGCGATCGCCCCAGTCGGCGGCAATTTTGGTTAATTCTCGGGGCGATTCAATGCTGGTGATGCGACGGTATGCGGCCATTTTGTCTTCTAAATCGGGGATATAGTTGCTGGGAATAAAGGCCGTTAATACCAAATCAATTTGGGTATCTTCCACTTTGGGAATTTCCTGTCCTTGAATTTCCCGAATCGCCTCCTGTAGCATTTCCATATAAAACTCGTAGCCGATCGCCTCCATTTGTCCCGATTGTTCCGCCCCCAGGAGATTCCCCACCCCACGAATTTCCATATCCCGCGTCGCTAATTGATAACCCGATCCCAGTTGGCTAAATTCCTGCAATGCCCGTAATCGCAACCGGGCCTTTTCGGTGAGGGTTTTCTGATTAGGATAGAGCAACCAAGCATGGGCCTGAATTCCCGATCGCCCGACGCGACCCCGCAGTTGATACAGTTGCGCGAGACCAAAGCGTTGGGCATCTTCCACAATAATGGTGTTGACCCGGGGAATATCTAAGCCTGCTTCAATAATGGTGGTACAAACTAGGATATCCGCCTCGCCGTTATTAAAGGCCAGCATGGTACTTTCCAGTTCCGACTCATCCATTTGACCGTGACCAATGGCAATGCGAGCACTGGGCACCATCTGGCGTAATTGCCCTCCCAATTCCTCAATGCCTTCAATACGAGGTACTACATAAAAAACCTGGCCACCCCGGTCTAACTCATTACGAATGGCGGTGCGGATCACTTCAGGATTGTAAGGAGATAAATGGGTTTTAATAGGGCGACGGGAGGGGGGCGGCGTGGTGATCAAACTCATTTCCCGAATGCCGGAGAGGGACATATACAACGTCCGGGGAATGGGAGTAGCGGTTAAGGTCAACACATCCACCTCCGTTTTCAAGGTTTTAATTTTTTCCTTTTGATTAACCCCAAAGCGTTGTTCTTCGTCGATCACCAATAGCCCTAAATCTTTAAATTTGACCGAGGCTCCTAACACCTGTTGAGTACCCACCACAATATCCAATTCCCCACTTTTTAACTTGGCTAAAATTTCCTTTTTTTCCGATGCGGTACGGAAACGATTTAACAGGCCAATGGTGATGGGATAGGGGGCAAACCGTTCTTTTAATGTATGGTAATGCTGTTGGGTTAATACCGTGGTGGGGGCTAATAACGCCACCTGTTTATGCCCCGAGGTAACTGCTTTAAATATGGCCCGTACCGCCACCTCCGTTTTGCCAAAGCCCACATCCCCACACACCAATCGATCCATCGGGCGATCGCCTTCCAGATCCCGCTTCACATCCTGGGTGGC
>JAYKHU010000070.1:0-19694 GCA_035285105.1 Synechocystis sp. | reverse complement strand
GAGTGAGTCTGGTTTTAACCATCTCCTTCTTCTCCGTTTAGCCTGGGTTAATCAACGCTTTGATTCTCTCTTTCCTCTTTCTCCTCACTCCAGTCACTTGCACTCCCCCAACCCTTAGCTACGCCCGTTGTGAAGTTGTGAAGTTGTGAAGCCTTAGAGTTTTTTGAACCCGCCCAGCTATTGTTAGAAGAAAAACCACTTTTTAAATTATCATTTTCCCAATTAAAAGAATGGCTTTTGTCTCAAGATCCTGATTTGGAAATTGATGAGGAAGGCCTTACTTGCTTTAAATATGGCATTGGGGTTTATGCCCCTGACTGGACAGAAGATTTCAATCTATCTGCCCAAGGAATTTTGGTCTTCAATGATAAAAATTATTATGATCAATGAGTTTTCCAATCCCCCATCCCAAAAATAGTGATAATCAGATTTTGGGAGGTTCCTATCCCAAGAAGGTATTGCCCTGAAAACCATCCCAGGGAATACGGATTCGCCGCCCAGCTAAGACGATTTTCTCTGTAGTAGGGTTTGTTTATCCACTCGCCAAAGATGGTAAGGGAATGCTGTGCTGAGATCTTGATAGTCGCCGGGTTGGAGGTTAAAGCGCTCAAGGGTGCGGTTTTCGCCTATTAGAAGTACAGTCTCCGGTCGTTGCTTGAGACCTGCTTGTTCCACGATTTCCCAGGCGTAATGAACATCATCCAAAAAGACGGCGGGCTGTTGACTGTAATACACCACGCTATAGCGTTTATAGCCCATGACAAAAATGGGTTCTCCTGCCTGGATCACCTCTTTAGCGGCGATCGCCACTAATCGACTGGGTTGTTGGGTTTGACTGTCCAACAGGGGAGCTAGGGGGGGAATAACGAAGGTTAACACCAAGAGATAGGTGGCGAGATTGACGAACCACCACCCTTTACGCCACGCCGGTTTGCCAAGAAGAACCGCGACGGCGATCGCCCCCAGGGCTAAAATTCCGCTGAAAATCAGGGGTAGCCCGGATGCCCTCAGTAGGGATTCAAAGTCGGGCGTTGCTGGATCGTTGGCCACCAGTTGGGGACTGATATAAGCGGCGATCGCCATGACGAACAACAAGAAACCGTTTACTCCGAACGTCACGAGGAACGGCCAGCGGTGGAGGGGGGAGGGGGTTTGTTGGGCCTTGCCCCAGAGTTCAGCCGCACATAGACTGATTAAAATCGCTCCGCCGGGAACGAAGGGTAAGATATAGCCAGCTAATTTGGTGGCGGCGCTGGAGAAAAATAGCAGAATTAAAACCACCCAGAATAGACAAAACAGTCCCAATTGTTGTTCTCTTGGACTGGTGAGCCACGCCTTTCTGCGCCAAATTTGTAAACGGGCGATCGCCAAGGGCAAAAATAACGACCACGGTAACAATAGAATGACACACCAGGGTAGGTAAAAATACCAGGGGCCGGCGTGGCGATAAAGCACGTTGGTAAAGCGTTGAAAATTGCTAAAACCAAAAAAAGTACCGAGAAATTCCATGCCATTGGCCTGGGCCGCGAGGAGATACCACGGGGCTGCAATCAGGGTAAAAATGGCGATCATCCTTAACCATGGGGTTTCTTGCAAGACAACGGCTTTGAACTGACCAACGTAAAGGAGGAAGCCAAAAATCACTAGCCCCGGCAATAAAACCCCAATGGGACCCTTGGCTAAAAAGGCGATCGCCGCAAAAATAGCAGTGAACAAAAAGGCGAGTTTTTGTTGTTGCGGTTGTTCCCGTTGACGATAGCCTCAGAAAAAACTGATTAAACTCAAGGCGATCGCACTGGATAAGTACATATCTGTCACTGCAATGCGTCCCCAGCCCAACCAACCGGGATTGAGGGCCATCATCCCCGCCCCAATCCAGCCCCGTAACCAAGCTTGATGGGGATTAACGATCTTTTCGCCAAAATAGTTGCCCCCAAAACGCAGGAGAAAAAAAAACGGCGATAACCACGGCGATCGCCGCCAGGGAGGAGGGGAGACGGGCGGCCCATTCATGAAACCCAAACACTTTAAAACTCAGGGCCACCATCCAGTAACCCCAAACTGGGTAATCAAAAAAGACCTCCCCATTCCAGCGGGGGGTAATCCAATCCCCCGTTAGCACCATCTGATGGGCCACTTCCACAAACAGGGCCTCGGTTTTATCCATCAAGCCCAAATCCCCTAGCCCCAACCAAAAGGCCAGGGCACAGAGTATGACAAGCCAAACGCCAGAAATCCACCCATAACTAGCGGGATGGCGATCGAGCCACGTAACCCAGACCTTAGGGGAAATTGACAAAACCAATACACTCCAACCTGTTTATCACAACACATTTTGCTCAGTCCATCTTCTCCCAATACTGTCCCGTTGAGGGAGTTTCCCCCGCAAGACACCTCACCTCTAGGTTGATGACGTTAGGGAATCCCCACAATGCCGCCAAGCGGGGAAACCATCCCGCATAAATTCCGTAACAGCTAATGCAATCACCGCCCCCATAAGGCATTATGATGACCAGCGTGCGATTTCCCTCAATGACAATTTCCTATGTACGACAAACTTCAAGCGCCCACCACCGGCTCCAAAATCACCTTTGAAAACGGGAAGCCCCAGGTTCCCAATGACCCGATTATTCCCTTCATTCGCGGAGATGGTACCGGAGTTGATATTTGGCCCGCCACGGAAAAAGTCATTGATGCGGCGATCGCCAAGGCCTATGGCGGCGAGAAAAAAATTAACTGGTTCAAAGTCTATGCCGGGGACGAAGCCTGTGATCTCTATGGAACGTACCAATACTTACCCCAAGACACCCTGACGGCGATCGAAGAATACGGGGTAGCTATTAAAGGCCCCTTAACAACCCCGGTGGGGGGCGGCATTCGCTCTTTGAACGTGGCCCTGCGGCAAATTTTTGATCTTTATAGTTGTGTGCGGCCCTGTCGTTACTATGCCGGTACCCCCTCTCCCCACAAAAGCCCAGAAAAGTTAGACATCATTGTTTATCGAGAAAACACCGAAGATATCTACCTCGGCATTGAATGGGCCGAAGGAACAGAAGGAGCAAAACAAATCATTGCCTATTTAAACGACGAATTAATTCCCGCAACGCCGGCCCTGGGCAAAAAACAGATTCGACTAGATTCCGGCATTGGCATCAAACCCGTGAGTAAAACCGGTTCCCAGCGACTGATTCGGCGGGCCATTCTCCATGCGTTACGCTTACCCAAAGCCAAACAGATGGTGACCCTGGTGCATAAAGGCAACATCATGAAATTCACCGAAGGGGCCTTTCGGGATTGGGGTTATGAATTGGCAACCACGGAATTTCGTGCAGAATGCGTGACGGAACGGGAATCGTGGATTCTCAGCAATAAAGAGAAAAATCCTGATCTCACCATCGAAGCCAATGCCCACATGATTGATCCTGGCTATGATGCCCTCACGGAAGATAAAAAAGCCGTGATCTGCCAAGAAGTTGAACAAGTGCTAGGTAGCATTTGGGAGTCCCACGGTAACGGCCAGTGGAAAGAGAAGGTAATGGTGAATGATCGCATTGCCGATAGCATTTTCCAGCAAATTCAAACCCGCCCGGACGAGTATTCCATCCTGGCTACCATGAACTTGAATGGCGATTACCTCTCCGATGCAGCGGCGGCCATTGTGGGGGGATTAGGCATGGGTCCCGGGGCCAACATTGGTGATAAGGCGGCCATTTTTGAAGCCACCCACGGCACTGCCCCCAAACACGCAGGTCTAGACCGGATTAACCCCGGCTCCGTTATCCTCTCTGGGGTAATGATGTTGGAGTTTCTCGGCTGGCAGGAAGCAGCGGATCTGATCAAAAAAGGGATTGGGGCGGCGATCGCCAATGGAGAAGTCACCTACGATTTAGCCCGGATGATGGAACCTAAAGTAGAACCATTGAAGTGTTCGGAATTTTCCCAGGCAATTATCAATCATTTTGATGATTGATCCCGAATCAAGCCGGGCCCGCCCTGTCCTTGCCGAATATGCTGGTCATTCGGAGCATCATAGGCACGAAAAAAACCGTGGTGTTTGTTGCCTTGGTGGTGGCCATGGCTACCTTGTCCGGCATTATCTATGGTGCTATTTGGGGTTAGCTGACCCAATCCCTAAACCTCAATGGAGGGGCACCGTTGCCACCAAGGGATGATGTCCCTAACACCGATTGTGACGCACGGCATCAGGATCACCGGTCACACGTATTTAGGGGGCAGGATTCACGATCAAAACGCTCCATGATTGCCTGGAGGTAAACGGCGATCGCCTGGGATGCCCCCGCTTTACCGATGCGTTCTAAACCATTTTGCTGGCAACGGGCTTGGTAATCTTTATCGGAGAGGATAGCGAGGATTTTATCAATACTTTGGGAGATTAAACTAGGGTCGTCAGGATTTTTGCCAATGGTGGTGACAGAGCAGCCCAATAACCGCATCTGGGCTTCGGCAAAGGCATAGGTAAATTGAGGCCCGTAACCGGGAATTTGAACCACGGGTTTACCGAGACCCACCGCCTGTTCGATCGCCGTTCCGGCCATGCCTAATACCACGTCGGATTGGTGCAAAATATCGGCAAATTTGTCCCAGCTAACCTGAATGACGCAATTTTCTTGGGTGAGTTGATGATTTTCATACTGCCACCCCTGTTCCTTGGCGATCGCCGTTAACTGGGCCGGGGTAATGGCGGGGACGAGGGCTGCCCAAAAGGTCAGGGGGGTGTGGCGAGCCAGGGCCGCACAGAGGGGCAGTAACTGGGCTAAATTCCGCAGGGCTTCCGGCACACGACTACCGGGTAAAAGGGCAATTAACGGCTCAGTTTGATCGGTTTTCAAGGAATGTCCCGATGGGGGGAGAGCATCCATAATGGGATAGCCCAAACAACGGGCGTTAATGCCTTGTTTTCGCAAATCCTGGGCAGTGAACTCATCCTTGGCGATCGCCCCTAAACAGCGGGGGGATTTTAACCACCAGCGCATGGTGAACGGTAAGCGTAATTTCCCTTCGTAATAGCTAGAGTTGGCCACTAAAAAACTAACGTAGGGGCGACCACTGAGATAGGCGAACATTAACGCGATGCTATCGCCGATGGCGAGGACTAGATCAAATTGCTGTCGTTGTCGGCGCAGGGCCCGAATTTGTTTCAGGGTTAAACTCAGCAATCCCCCCAGAATATCTTTCACCCAGGTCATCGTACTGGTATAGACTAAGCCCCCGGACGGTAAGGGTTGCACCGGGGCAATGAGGGGAATTTGGCGTTTTTGATAGGCTGTGCCGGCCCCCACCAGGGGTAATGCCGCCAATTGAAGAGATGGCGATCGCCGCTGTAGCTCATCACAGATCAACCCGCCATTTAAATCTTCCCCGTGGCCATTACTTATTAACAGCAGCTTCACCCAGTCATGTCCTGTAACAACAGCACTGTTATTATGCCCCCTAACTTCAGCCTTCATTACCGCTGTTTCCCTGCTCCTATGCCCGCCATCGCAACAAATTAACCCCCAGACGGGTCGATGTTGGCTATGATGATGAGTCAACGTTAACTGATTAATAACCTGAATTACCTGTGGGAGGAGTTTGTAGGATGCGTCTTTTTTGGGCCCAATCACCCCGCCGCTTAACGGCGATCACCTTAAATTTAATCCTAGCAGGGGGAACAGCAAGTGTACTGAGTGCCTGTAGCGAACCGGGGCCTGCTCCCGATGGCGGCGGCGAAACCAGCACAGGGGGCGAGGGCGGTTTGAAACTCGGGGCCCTGTTGCCGGCGACGGGGGATCTGTCCGCCATTGGTCAAAATATGCCCTTAGCGGTGCAATTAGCCGTTGACACCATCAATGAATGTGGTGGTGTCAACGGTCAGCCTGTCACCGTGGTGATTGAAGACGACCAAACCGATCCCACGGCGGGGGTATCTGCCATGACGAAACTCGCCGAAGCTGATCGCGTGGCCGGGGTGGTGGGGTCCTTTGCCAGTAGTGTGTCCAGCGCAGCGGTTCCGATCGCCGTCAAGAATAAAATCATGATGATCTCCCCAGGGAGTACAAGTCCGGTATTTACCCAACAGGCCCAAAAAGGAGATTTCCAAGGGTATTGGGCCCGGACGGCACCGCCGGATACCTATCAAGCCCAAGCCCTAGCTGCGTTAGCTAAACAGGAAGGCTTTGAAACAATTTCCACCGTTGTCATCAATAACGATTACGGCGTCGGTTTTGAAAAAGTCTTTGTGGAATCGGTTGAAAAAGCGGGTGGTTCCATCGTCAACAAAGATAACCCGGTTCGATACGACCCCAAAGCAGCCACTTTAGATACGGAAGCCGCCCAAGCCTTTGCCAATAATCCCAATGCTGTGGCAGCGGTGCTCTACGCCGATACGGGCAGTGTCCTGGTGCAGGCCGCCTACAAACAAGGGCTGACCAGTGGGGTAACTTGGTTGCTCACCGACGGGGTTTATTCCGACGACTTTGTGCAAAAAGTTGGGCAAGGGGAAGATGGGAATTCCCTCTTAGCAGGGGCGCTGGGAACGGTGCCGGGGGCCGATGGAAAAGCCCTAGATGACTTTACGGCGCTCTGGAAAGACGCCACCCAAAAGGATGTCACCGCCTTCGTTCCCCACACCTATGACGCGACCGTCCTGATGATGCTGGCGGCGGAAGCGGCAAAAGCCAATACCGGCGAAGCCATTCAGTCCAAAATTCGGGACGTGGCGGCCGGCCCTGGGGAAGATGTCACGGACGCCTGTGAGGCGATCGCCATGGTCCGGGAAGGGAAAGCCATTAACTATCAGGGCGCCAGCGGTAACGTTGATATTGACGAAAACGGGGACGTGGTCGGAAGTTACGATGTGTGGACGGTGAAACCCGATGGTACCTTGGCCGTGGTGGATAAAGTGACACCGGGGTCCTAACCCTTTCCCGATCCCAGCGGGGGCAGTGAGAAGAGGAATTGGTATCAATTTCTACCAATGCCCCCGGCAAAATTGGGTATGGTCAAAAAACCTTGACCGACGGGGAAACCTAGGGATTTCATGCGCATTGAGCAATTACAGGCGTTTTTAGCCGTCGCCGAAAGCGGCAATTTTGGCCAAGCGGCCCGACAATTTGGGATTACCCAATCCACCGTCAGTCGTCAGATCCAAGCCCTTGAAGTGGCGGTGGGAATGCCCCTCTTCCATCGCACCGCCCAGGCGAAACTGACCCTAGCCGGGGAAAAGTTGCTTCCCCGGGCCCGACGGATTTGCCAAGAGTGGCAAGCCGCCAGCCAAGAAATTAGCGATTTGCAAGCGGGAAAACAGCCGGAACTGTGTGTCGCGGCGATCCATTCGGTGTGCTCCCATTACCTACCGCCGATTTTGCAACAGTTTTGTCAAGATTATCCTGATGTTCAATTGCGGGTAACGGCCCTGGGTAGCGATCGCGCGTTGAAGGTATTGCGGGATGGGTTAGTGGATATTGCCGTGGTCATGAATAATCGTTACTTAACCCGGAGTTTAGACCTCACGGTGGAGTTACTCTACGAGGAGCCGATTGAGGTGTTGATGGCGGCGGATCATCCTTTAACCCAACACCAAATTCTCCCCTGGGAAAGTCTGTTGCCCTACCCCCAGGCGATTTTTAAAGAGGGCTATGGGATGCAGCGGTTGGTGCAGGAATGGTTTGCCCAACAACAACAGGACTGCAAAATCGTGATGGAGTTGAATACGTTAGATGCCTTTCGGGGAGTCATCCGTCGGGGCAATATTATTGCCCTGTTACCCCAAACTGCCCTCTTGGAAGCGCGACAGGATCCCAGTCTCGCTGTGCGGGCGATCGCCCCGTTGCCACCGGATTTCCACAGTAATGGCAAAGCACCGCTACAGTTAACCCGTCAGGTGGTGTTGGCCACCACCACGGATCGTTTGGGGATTCCCCCGATCGCCCATTTTTGTCATCTGGTGCAAACCGCGAAACCCGAGTCGGGCATCGGGCAGGTCAACCTGATCCCCTAGGGAACTACTCAATGTTGATGGTGGTGGGAGCATCCCCCTGGGATGGCGGGTTGGTTTTCACACTGGATTTGCGATATTCCGTATAAAGGCGATCGCGCCAGTCGAAGAAGGGGGCGTAGGCGCTATTGTCCGCGAGACCGGGAATGCCTTTGCCTTTTAACTCTTTGGCAATGTCTAAATAGCCATCCCCTGGAATTTTAATCACCATACTCAGGGCCGACACCGCTAAATCCGCCAACGTGGGGCGATCGCCAATTAAGTAGGGTTGATGTTGCAAAATTAGGGTTAACGCTTCCAAATCTTGATGGAGGCCCCGCATGGCTTCCTTCACCGCATCTCCCCCAAAGCCGATGCCGGTCCCCAACAGATCTAACATCGCGGGGGGAACCGCACTGACTAAATTTTTGAAGAGACCCGGGGTTTCCTTCGGCAAAATAGAGGCGCGGAAACTGGGATTTTGATTCAACGCACCCACCAAAGCCACCCGGCCTTTTAAACCAATGGACTCGTCGGCCCATTCTTCCATCAATAGACATTGACCCCGTTGTACTGGGTCGTGGGGCAGTAAGGGATTTTCGGGAAACTTGCGGTCTAAATACAGGGCTATTTCCGTGGAATCGGCAATCACTGTATCACCATCCTTCAGCACCGGTACTTTGGTTTGTCCCGAGAGGCGTAGTAGTTCGAGCTGACCAACCCCCGGCACCACTTCCACCTTGCGATAATCTAAACCTTTGAAGTCGAGAATGAGACGAACTTTTTCGGAATATTGGGATAGTTCAAATTGGTGAAGTTCTAACATGGGTCACGTTCTGGGTAAATGGGCAAGATTTTTCGACAGCAATCAAACCCCAATCTTGTTAGACTCTCTGGGATTAGCTTCTCAACAAAAGTTAACATATCATAGGCAGACAGTCGCAGCGGCCTCGGTATGATACAACACAGACTGACCGTCTTAACAGTGGCTTAAGCCCTTGTTTGATAAGCCTTTGCCAACTGCTGCGCTAGCGTTTACTGTTAGTCCCCTTCCCAAAACAGACAACCCACGATCCTATGGCTCTGACCTTTCGCAAATACCACGGCCTCGGTAACGACTTCATCCTGATTGACAATCGCGGCGATCGCCAACCCTGTTTAACCCCTGAAACAGCCCAACGCTGGTGCGATCGCCATTTTGGCATTGGGGCCGATGGGGTGATTTTTGCGTTACCCGGGCAGGATGACACGGACTACACCATGCGGATTTTCAACTCCGACGGGTCAGAACCGGAGATGTGTGGCAATGGTATCCGGTGTTTAGCACGGTTTTTGGCGGATTTAGAAGGGGTAACGGAAAAAACGTACAAAATTCAGACCCTGGCTGGGGTCATTACCCCCCAATTATTGGCCGATGGACAGGTGCGAGTGGACATGGGGGAACCCCAATTATTGGCCAAAACCATCCCGACCACCCTAGCGCCCCCGGAAGAGAAGGTCATTAATCAGCCCCTACAGGTGGGGAATCAAACCTGGTCAGTCACCTGCGTCAGTATGGGGAATCCCCACTGTTTAACCTTTGTGGACGATGCAGACGCCATTCCCCTCCCGGAAATTGGCCCCTTGTTTGAACATCATCCCCATTTCCCCCAACGTACCAATACGGAATTTATTCAAGTAATTGCCCCCGATCGCCTCAAAATGCGGGTGTGGGAACGGGGGGCCGGCATTACCCTGGCCTGCGGCACGGGGGCCTGTGCCACGGTGGTGGCCGCCGTCTTAACCGGAAAGGGCGATCGGCGATGTACGGTGGAATTGCCGGGTGGTAGTCTACTGATCGAATGGTCTGCTAACGATAATCGGCTCTACATGACCGGCCCTGCCCAATTTGTCTTCGCTGGAGACTATCACCCCTAACCATCCTGTCTTAACCTTGACGATGCACCGTTAACTTGCTCAGAGATAGCGTCTTTCCTCGGTCGATTTCCTGTCCACTAAACCGCCAGAGTTCACCATGCCGCAAACCCAACCTGCTCCAGAGTTCACCCTGCGCCAGTTGCGCCGTCCTAATGCGGAGGAAGAGGAGGAAGAGGAAGACTATTTTGATTACTTTTACGATGCCCCAGGCAGTGAACCCGGGACCCTGAGCATTGAACCCGATGCCCATCCCTCCCGCATTGTGCTCATCGACTACAGCCCCGACCACGCCGTCCGCAAATCTGATTTAACTCCCAATGCCCTACGGCCCTATTTGGGCACCAATACCATTTCCTGGATGGATATTCAGGGATTAGGGAGTGAGGAAGTGTTGAAACAAGTGGGGGAAATTTTTAAACTCCATCCCCTGCTGCTCGAAGACGTGGTTAACGTGCCCCAACGGGCGAAGGTAGAGGATTACCACGATCATGTGATGGTCATTGCCCATCGGGTGCGCCCCAATCCTGAAGAAGATGGTTTTGAAAGCGAACAGGTGAGTTTTGTACTGGGCAAACAATATTTATTGACGTTTCAAGAAGGAGAAATTACCGACTGTTTTGACCCCGTTCGGGATAGAATCCGCACTAACCAAGGCAAAGTCTGTCAATGGGGGGCTGATTATTTATTTTATTTATTGATTGATATGTTAATCGATGAATATTTCCCCCTCTTAGAAGATTATGAAGAACGTATTGAAGCCCTAGAGGATACGATCATTCGCAATCCCAGTGGGGAATTAATGGAGGAAATTTACCATATTCGTCGGGAATTATTGGCCCTGCGGCGGTTAATTTGGCCCCTCCGCCATGTGATGAATGTTTTGCTGCGGGATGCCACCAGTACCGTCGTCGCGTCCGACGTGCGGATTTATTTTCGGGACTGTTACGACCACATTATCCAAGTCTTGGATATCATCGAAGCCTATCGGGAATTAGCCGCCAGTTTAATGGAAGTTTATATGACCTCGATGAGTAACAAAATGAACGAAGTGATGAAGTTTTTAACGGTTATTTCCACCATTTTTATCCCCCTAACCTTTATTGCCGGGGTTTATGGCATGAACTTTAAATACATGCCGGAGCTGGATAGTCGTTGGGGCTATTTTTTAACCTGGGGCGTGATGTTGCTGATTGCGGTGGGTTCCTTGGTGTTTTTCTGGCGTCGGGGGTGGCTCAGTCCGTCCTACCACATCAAGGAAGAGTGACGGTGGTGCTCTCTCCCCCGCCGTCTTGGTGACAAATTCATTTAATTGATCGCTAATTGACAGCGGAAGCGACCGTCGTTAACTCCTGCAACGGTTGCCAATGGTGAATATCATCAAGCAGGGCTTTATAGCCAGCTACATTGGGATGGAGACCATCAGCCATGAGGTGGTCATTAATCCAGGTTTTCCCCCGTTGTTGCCAAAGGTCAAAAATATCCAGGTAGGGAATTTGGCGATCGCCGCAGGCCTGTTGAGTGATGGTTTTAAAGCGGTATTGATCGGCGTGGTTGAAGTAAAAACAATCCAAAAAAGGCATTTTTTCCTCATTCACCGGAACCATGCCCACAAACAGGACAGGACACAGGCGTTGGGCCGTTTCTAACAGATACTCCACCTGCTTTTGAAATAAGGTCGTGTCGGTAAAACAACGACCATCGGGACGACCCAGACGAGGGGAATCGTTAACCCCCACCGACAAAATCAGTAAATCGGGCACTTTATTCCGCAGTTCTCCCCGCAGGCGGAATTCTTGCTCCAGGCGTTCCGCCACCTGGGCAACGCGATCGCCACGGATACCGAGATTGTAAAGAACGGGGCCATTTTCTTCCATCCAAAACCGTCGTAACCGTTCCGCCCAGCCCCCTCCAACGGGGTCGCCGTAACCGTACACTAAGCTATCCCCCATCGCTAACACTTTCAACGGATGGTCAAAGCGGGGGGTAGCAGTCATAGCCGACGCAGGGGAAATCGTTTGCATAATGGAGGATGTCCTTGGGGCGAGCGACAGAAATTTAAGTCAGCGGCCGTAATGCCGACAGAAATGTAAAGAAATTTTAACCGAAATTTTAGCAGGTGTCGTAGGCATTTATACAGGGGAGGGACAGCGGGGATGGTTAGGGCCCTGTCTCCAAAACCGTTATTAACCAGCGCTGGCCCGATACTATACCCGATACACTAAGGGTTGCAGTAAGCCAGGATACGTAATAGTCCAACATGGTTATCTTTCCGAGTTATGGCGGCCATCCAGCCCCTCCAGCCCAGCTTGCCTATGGGTTAGCCATTCACAGTTCCACGGGGGAGTTAGGCTTGGCGATCGCCGCTGGAAAAACCGTCGAACGCAGTCAAACCTGGTTACTCAAGCGGGAACTACTCAATCAAATCCAAATCTGTTTGGGGGAATTTTTAGCGCCCCAAGGGTGGACGGATTTAACCTATGTCGCCGTTGCCCAGGGCCCTGGTAGTTTTAGCAGTATTCGCATTGGCATGGTAGCTGCCCGCATCCTAGCTCAACAATTAGGGATTCCGCTGTTTGCCATTTCCAGTTTGCAAGGATTTGCCCAATTGTTACTGCCCACTGCCCCGCCGGGAATCCCTTTAGCGGTCACCATGAAAGCGACCCGGGGCTACCTTTACGGGGCGATTTACCAAGAACACCAGGGGCAATTAATTCCGATCAGTGGCGATCGCCTCTGGTTACCGTCCGAATGGGACGCCTTGTTACAGTCCCAAAATTTAACCGCCATTGCCGCCCCGGAGGAGTTAGGGCACACGGCCCCCGCATTACTAACCATTGCCGCCCACCGTTGGCAAGCGGGGGAACGCCCCCATTGGTCGGCGGCGGAACCGTTTTATGGCATGAGTCCCACTGATCCGCTGTGACTTCCCCAACTTTACGGCGCTAACCGGACCCGTTGCCATTGCCCCTCCACTAACGTAAATTGCAGTCGGTCATGGAGACGACTAGGCCGCCCCTGCCAAAATTCCATGACGTGGGGAATGATCCGTAGGCCTCCCCAATGGTCAGGACGGGGAATGGGCTTGTCTTTGTACTGGTTTTCCAACGCAGCTAGGCGTTGCTCCAATTCCTGGCGATCGCCAATGATCTGACTTTGGGGGGAAGCCCAGGCCCCTAATTGAGAAGAACGGGGGCGGGACTGAAAATAGGCATCGGATTCCGCTGCGGCGATTTTTTCCACCGTGCCCTCAATGCGGACTTGCCGCTCCAATTGGGCCCACCAAAAGACCAACGCCGCCCAGGGATGGTGGGCTAACTGCTGCCCCTTGGCACTGTCATAGTTGGTAAAAAAGACAAAGCCCCGTTCGTCCAAGGCCTTGAGTAACACCATACGTCCGATGGGATGACCCTGGGCCGACACCGTACTCAACATCATGGCATTGGGTTCCGGCAACTCAGCGGCGATCGCCTGGTGGAGCCATTGTTGAAACTGGGTAAAGGGTTGATCCGCCACCACCTCTTCCGATAAGCCAGCTTGGGTGTAGTTCAACCGCAGATCTGCCAATGAAACGCCTTGCATAACCAAAAATCATTGCTAAAAAAGGGACCAATTTTTAAGATAAACGGTTTTACCGCTATGCCGAGCCAGGCAATCCCGTGCATCCCCCCCAGAGGGACAGACAAACGAACCCCACGTTGAAACTGTTAGAATGTTAATCTTCCCTTAACCTAAAGCGTTAAAGTCCCGCCATCATCAACCTTCCTGGGGAGAGAGATAGTCCTTAAAATCAATGAACAACACCGAAATCCTCGCTTGTTACTCCTTTTCAGACGCCATTTACACCATCCACTACTGTCCGACCCGACATTGCGTGGAACTGCGAGAGAATGACAGCATCATTATCAGTGGGGGTAAATGTAGTTTGACGCAGGCCCAACGGGTGGTGCCAAAACTGAAGGATGTACTCGCAGGATTTATTTGTCGGCGTTTGCGATCTTCTGTTTAGGGCGATCGATGGTGACTGGTCTCGTGCCCATTTGTCCCTGGGCTGTTTGTCGGCAATCCCGGCAACGGTGCCTGAGATTTGCTACCCTTGGGGACTATGACACCAACCGCTGCCAGTCACGCCATTGATACCCTCATCGAAATGGCCCATCAAGGGGAAATTAACCCCTGGGATGTGTCGGTCATTGATGTGATTGACCGATTTTTACAGGATCTCGGCATTCTCAACAGCCTTGATCTCAGTTTTCAGCAGCAAAATTTACCCCGGTCAGGGCAGGCATTTCTGTGGGCATCGATGTTAGTCCGGTATAAAGCGGATAGCCTCAATGTGTTGGCCGAAGAGGAACCCGATCCCGAGGGGATGGAGGAAGACTTTTTACTGGATGAGGGTCAAAGTCCCCGCCTTCCTTCAGATTTAGAACATCGACTCCGTCGCCGCACGGCGGTACCTCCCTTAAAAAAACGGCGCGTTACCCTAGCGGAACTAATTGATCAGATTGAGGCGATCGCCGGGGAAATCGAGAAAAACGAGAAACGCCCTAAAAAGGTTAAACGTGCCCGCCCCCAGTCCCGTCGGGAAGCCCTGCAAATCATCACAGAGTTAGCCCACCAAGAAAATTTAACGGAATTAGCCCAACAACTGGAACAATTTTTACAAACCCGCTTACCGGAACTGTTACCGGAAATGCCCCTGCGTCCCTGGGTCGATCTAGAAACCCTTTTAGACTGTTGGCACCACCATCTCGATCCCCATCAACCACCGGTTAAGCAGGACAAAGTCGGGGTGTTTTGGGCCCTATTGCTACTCAGCTCCCAATCGAAAGTCTCCTTGGCCCAGGAAGAATTTTATCAAGATCTGCAGATACAACTTATCGCCGAGGCTGAGGTCGATGCGTTGGCCAGTTAGGGGCGAAGATTTCAAACTCAACCCTGCAAAATCAACCAAAATTTCGAAAAAATTGCCCTTGCCTTGGTCATTTTTGCACACAGCTAAGGTCAGACCATTTGTTAATATTCCCTTTACCTTTTCTTGACCGAGGACAGCTATGCTGACTATCAAGATGATTGTTACCTAGAGCACACACTAATCGTTGCAACGACTCACTCCCATTGCCTGATTTTTATGGTTTTTACATCAAGTTGTTCCCTCGCCGACAATCTCGTCGCCCTTGAGGGGCTAGACACCCAAGCACTCCATTTCCATGACAAAGGTGAGGTCATCCCCCTGAAAGCCAATGGCTGTTGGCAAATTTATCGGGGCATTCTCCAGGTCAGCCAGTTGACGGATAACGGCGAAGAAATTCTCGTGGGTTGGGCCCAAGCCGGGAGTTTTGTCGGGTTAAATTTGACCCCCTCCCAGTTGGATATTTACCAAGTCAAGGCGTTATCGGATGTTTATTTACGCTGGTATTCTACGGAACAGATAGGGACCAATCCCCAGTTGGGGGAATTAGTCTTAACCCAAACCCTCAAGCGGTTACGGCAGGCAGAATCATTGTTGGCGATCGCCGGCTATAAACGGGTAGATGAACGGTTACAGGCATTACTCAAACTCCTGGCCCAGGAAATGGGCCAATCCCGAGAGGGGGGAATTCGTCTCTCGGTTCGTTTAACCCATCAAATGCTGGCCAATGCCATCGGTACCACCCGGGTTACCATCACCCGTCTGTTAGGGGAGTTACAAAGTCAAAAACAGGTGAGTTTTGATGAAGATCGCCATTTAGTCATTCATTTTTTGGGGTAAATCCCCTCCCTTCCCCTTTACTGTTGGTGAGTCTTGATATTTTGGGGACTATTGATGTGAGGATTCAATAACCCCACCCTGCATTGTGAGGCCATACCTTTACAATGGAAGGAAGTTCTTGCCCGTCAAGGAGAAAGCATGGCCCAACATCCGGACAAAGATTCGTTCCTCTATCCCCAAAGTCAGTACTATGGGGAATTTAAGCCGGAAAAACTGGTTTTTAACGCTAATTTACAAGAATTTGCCCAACGGGTCAGCTTCATCTGTAATCTAGAAACGGCGGGGAAAATAGATACCCTTGAAGCCTATGAACAAATTAAAAAGCTGTGGAAAAAGCTAAGGGACAGTAAACGGGAATTGGGCATTGGCGACAACCCGTTTCGGTCTGAGGACATTGACCTGCCCGACGATGATGGGTAAGTTGTACGAGTCATTTTCCCGAGTCACTAGTGGGGGCGCTCAGCAAACTGTCTGCCGATAGGCAACCTTTGGGCAGTGGTTGCGTCAAAATCATCATTAGTGTGAGGAGTAAGAACGATATAAAGCTCTTGGGGTCGAAACAAGGCAAGACTCTCAGGGGCTTTTTCTCTGGATTTTAGTTGGGGGATCAGTGGGGAGTCAAACCATGGAATTAATTCTTTACAGCAAACCGGGGTGCCATCTCTGCGAAGGCTTGGCGGAAAAGTTAGACCAGGTAACCAGCGTTGCCATTGACCTAGAAATTCGGGACATCACCACCCAACCGACCTGGTATGACGCTTATCAGTATGAAATTCCGGTGTTAGTCTGGCGATCGCCGTCGGGGGAGGTGATTTTACCCCGGTTATCCCCCCGGGCCCCGGTCAGCCAACTCGAAAAATTACTCAATCAAGCCCTCAATTCCACAACTTAGCATCGGAAGGTGAGAACAACGGGTAGGCTAGGAAAAGGTGATCGTTATTGCGAATAGCATCTGGGCCGGCCCCATGAATAAGTGGTTACATAAACAGCTTTTAGCAACGGATATTCGTGCCCCCCATCATTTTTCTGGGGTATCTCTACATCGGGCACAATGGTTCAAAATTGGAGGATTACTGGGGGCCGATTTTTTGGCACTCCTCACTGCGTGGATTGTTGCCCACCGCTTTAATCATTATTATTCTCCTCCGCCCTCCCAATTGGTTTGGTGGACATGGTTTGGCCTACCCAGCATTTTCTGGTGTTTCGTCGCCGTAACCCTTGTGGTTTTTGCCTATGGCGGTTTGTACCGTCCCCAGGCCCGGAGTCAAAACTTTATTGGCATTGTTAAACTCATTAGTTTTGTTTTTCTACTCACCTCCGTTGTCAAATATTTCTATGATCCGGCGATCGATTTGCCCCGGTCTCTCTTTTTTTCCGCCTGGGGAAGCAGTATTTTATTGGTCATTGCTGCCCGCTTTGGCCTTAGTTTACTGCTGAGTCCGTTCTATCGCCGTCACGTTATACCGGTTTTTATCATTGCCCCCTCCACCCGTATCCAGCAACTGACCCTCACCCTAGAGCAACGGTCCCACTACCAAGTGGTGGGGGCAGCCCTCGCCAGTACCGCCCACAGTCCCCACACCCTCCAACAAATTCTGGCATCGGGGGCCCAGGAAGTGTTGGCGGAGTCGTTGCCCCAAGCGAATTTAGCGTCAACACTGTTTTGGCGATTGCGGGGGGAAAGTATCGCCCTACGGTTATTGCCCTCCAGCCGAGATATTCTCTATCGACGGGGAATGTCGGAAATTTTTGCGGGTCTGCCCACGGTGCGGGTGGAAATTCCCTTGCTGGTGGGAATTGATTATCGCTTCAAGCGTTGTTTGGATTATGTGGGCGCCTTGGTGGGGGTTGTGGTGCTATCACCGGTGTTTGTCGCCGTGGCGATCGCCATTAGGATCTCTTCCCCGGGGCCGGCGTTTTTTCGGCAGGAACGGGTGGGATTACAGGGCAAAACCTTTCAGATGTGGAAATTTCGCACCATGGTGGTCAATGCTCCCCAATTGCAAGCCCAGTTGGAAGCAGCTAACGAAAATAGCGATGGCATTATGTTCAAACTCAAGCGGGATCCCCGCATTATTCCCATCGGCACGTTTTTACGACGCACCAGTTTAGATGAGATTCCCCAACTATTTAATGTATTAGCCGGGGAGATGAGCCTAGTGGGGCCGCGTCCTTTGCCCCTGCGGGATGTGGAACATTTTGATGCTTGGCACCATATCCGCCATCAGGTGATGCCCGGTGTCACGGGACTGTGGCAAATTTCAGGGCGATCAGATATTCAATCCTTTAACGACGTGGCTCGTTTGGATTTGTACTATATTGATAACTGGTCGCTGAATCTAGATTGGGACATCTTAGTGGAAACGGTGCGCATGCTCTTGTTTAGCCGCGGCGCCTATTAACTTGCCCCACGGATAAAAAAGGAGGTGAAGGAGATGCCCCTCCGCCTGCCCCGGATGATAATCTTAATCTGCAAAGTTAGACAGCTATCCGATGGGGTGATTAAACCACATCAGACAACTGTTTTAGCCAGTGCCTAGTCTTTGCAATCATCGTCTTTGTCGCCGGGACATTTACCGTTATACACAACGGCGCTGTCTTCGGGACGGGAATTAGTAGCCAGGGCCACCGCTTCCAAGCCGATTATCATCACTAGGGCGATCGCCAGGGGGGCAATCCAAGGCGATAACCCCCGACGGGCAGAGGAAAAGGAATGGGATGACGGTTTGTTCATCAGCTTATCTCCTTGACACGTCCTAACACACCGAGACCAAATGAGAGCAAGTTTGCTCTACTCCCACCATAGGTGGTGCGCCTTAGCATGTCAGTCCCCTCTTGGGGGCGAAAGACACGTTTCCACATGGAAAAAAAGGGAATAGTAAAAAGTAATCACCGGGTAAAGAGGGTGCGCAGTAAAAATTTCGGTAGCACCAGCATCCGCCGCCAGCGCCACGGCTCTTGGTAAAGGCGGTAGAGCCATTCTAGGTTGAGGCGACAGAAAATTTTAGGGGCCCGTTGTTTATTGCCGGACCAGACATCAAAACTCCCCCCGACCCCAATCCAGATGGCCTGGGGACACAGATGGCGATGGGCTTGGATCCAATATTCCTGTCGGGGGACCCCCATACCGACCAAAATCACACTGGGCTGTTGTTGCTGCAAGGTTTGGCACCATGCTGCTGCTTCTGTTTCGTCGATGAAACCGTGACAGGTCAAAATCTCCAGGTTGGGATAGTGTCGTTGCCAGTTTTGGGCCGCCAGATCCGTTACCCCCGGTGCCCCACCGTAAAAGGCGATCGCCCTAGGTTCAGGACGTTGGGCAACTCGATGAATGAGGTCAGCGGCTAACTCAATCCCAGGACAGCGGGACTGCTTAATGCCTTCTAACCGCAAGTAAAGGGTAACCCCGGACCCATCGGGAATCACCAAATCTGCTTGTTGAATGGCAGCGGCAAGGCCAGCATTTTTTTCGGCCAACATCACAATCTCGGAATTGAGGGTTACCACATGACCCCCTTCCCCCGATTCCAGACGGGCTTGCAACCAATCCCCATAGTTTCTACACAGATGGACGGGGACGCCAAACACAAATGTTTGCTTTAACGACGGGGAAACCACTTGGGAACTAATCATAGGGGGAAGCTTGCAGCGCCAAAAAAATCACAATGAATTTAGCATGGGAATCTGTCCACTTCGATACAATATCGCACATTGGGTTGCCGCTGAGCCACGGAAATGTGGCCCCTAGGGTCGAATATCAAAGAGATTGTTATCGGGCAGATTACTCACGGAGCGCTGTAACTGGTTGAGGGATTGGTTATAACCAATGATCGCTTGCAAAAAGCGTCCCCGGGCATTGGCTAAATCCCGCTGGGCGTTAATGACGTCGGTTTGGGTGCCGACCCCTGCCTGGAAGCGTAACCGGGCTAGCCGCAGGGCTTCCTCAAAGCGCACAACGTTGGTTCGGGTGCTACTAATGTTTTCTTTGTTGGCGGTGAGGTTATAGTAAGATTCCTCAACTTCAAAGCGAATTTGATTCCGTTGTCTGGCAAA
>JAYKHU010000069.1:0-22108 GCA_035285105.1 Synechocystis sp. | reverse complement strand
GATATTCATCATAGAGTTCAATATCTCCCGGCAACAACTCTAACCCTTCAATACCACAGATTTCCGGGCAAATAATATCAAAAATGTCCAACTTACTGTAGGGATTCGGCTGGATCGCATTGTCGAGGAGATAACTTAAGGTTTTGCCCTTTTTCCGGGTTTTGGCAAAGTCATGGGGAGCCATCAAACTCAGGGTGGCACTGATTTGCGAATCTAAATCCAACACCAACACCCGCTTTTGAAACTGTTTTGCCAGACAGGTGGCAAGGTTAACGGTCAACGTGGTTTTGCCAACGCCACCTTTCATGTTGACGGTGCTGATAATTCTGGCCATGGAATAAGGTCTGGGGGATTAAGGGTAAACGGTTTGACGTTATTTCACTGACCCTTCCCGAATGGCGAATGGTTCCCTCCCGCTCCCATCCTGGTTGCCAACCATTGCCAGCTTTAACCCATTGCGCGATAATCCAAGGCGAATAACTTGCCTGTTAAATGTCCACCCCATTGAGAATCAATGCCATGAACGCCGCCGATATTATGACCAAGGACGTTATCTCCATCCGGGGATCTGCGACGGTTGCTGAAGCCGTTGCCCTCATGAAGACCCATGGCTTGCGGGCACTAATCGTTGACAGACGCACCCATGAAGATGCCTATGGCATTGTGACGGAAACCGATGTGGTTTACAAAGTTGCGGCCTATGGTACGGACCCTAAAACCGTGCGGGTCTATGAAATTATGACCAAGCCCTGCGTTGTGGTTAACCCGGAATTAAGCGTGGAATATGTGGCCCGGTTATTTGCCCAAACCCGTATTCGGCGGGCACCGGTGATCAAAGGCGAACTGCTAGGCATTATTTCCGTTACCGATATCCTCACCAAAGGGGATTTTGTGGAGCAACCGAAGGCAAATGTTTTAGACAACATGATCCAAGAAGCCTTGGTCAATGCCCGTCAAATCTGTGCCACCAAAGGGGCCAGCACCCATGAATGTGCAGCGGCCTGGGATATTGTGGAAGAACTTCAGGCGGAAGCGGCTCACCAACGCAATGAAAAGCCCCAGGTTAATTACTTTGAAGAGTATTGCCAAGAAAATCCCAGTGCCTTTGAAGCCCGGATGTATGACTCCTAGGCCAGCGTAGTGCTATTGGTGAAACAGTCATGACCCCGGCATCAACCTCCATTGAACAGTTAATTGCAGCGGTAGACCAAGCAGATTCTGCCGCTGCGTTAGTTGTGGCGGTGCGACAGTTGGCGGCCAGCCGATCGCCGTTAGCGGTGCCGCCATTGACGACGGTATTGCGATTTAACAACCCAGGGGCGGCGGTGGCGGCCGTAGATGGTTTGATCCAAATTGGGGAACCAGCCATTCCCCACCTGTTAGCCAACATGGATGGGTTTAATTATGGGGCGCGGGCCTGGGCGACCCGGGCCTGTGCGGGTATCGGCGATCCCCGGGCGTTGGAGTTATTGCTAGAAGCTGCCCTTACGGACTTTGCCCTCAGTGTACGGCGGGCCGCCGCCAAGGGGCTAGGGTTTCTGAAATGGCAATCCTTGCCGTTGGATCAACACCTTACCGTCCAAAAAACCATTTATGAGGCTTTGATCAAAGTGACCGAAGACCCGGAATGGGTGGTACGCTACGCGGCGATCGCCGGCTTGGAAAATTTGGCCACCCAGGCCCCAGGGTATCGAGGGGTAGTCATTGAAGCCATCACCCCCCAAGGGAAAACGGATAGCGAAGCCATTGTCCAAGAACGCATTCGTTGGGCGATCGCCCGTTTACGGGATAACAACGGGGGAAATGGGTCTCTTCCGGGTGAAAAATAGTCTTTATAAGTCCAGTAACCCTGGCGGGGGCTGAATCTCAAGGCGATCGCCATCAATATCCACCACGGGCACAATGGCATCGACAAAAGGGATTAACACCGGTTTGTCCGGGGCGCGATCCAACGTTACTGCCAATAAATCATTCCCCGCACTATAAAAATCCGTCACGACCCCCAGGCGATCGCCGCTGTGGTGGTCATACACTATCAATCCCAATAGATCGGCAATGTGATATTCCCCCGGTTCCAACGGTAGGCGATCGGTTTTCGGTATGAGCAAGGTGTGACCAATCAAGGATTCTGCTTGATTGCGATCGCCAATTTCGGCAAACTTTAAAATGTAAAGATTTTTGCCGGGAACTGCCTTGCCTTTTTTGAGTTGTAGTAAACGCGGTGTTGCCGTTTCCTGTTGTCTCACCCAACGTTTACCTTTGGTTAAAAATCGTTCCGGAAAGTCGGAGCTAGAGAGCACTTTGACGTCTCCCTGAATACCGTGGGCCGCCACAATGGTGCCAATTTCTAACCACGCTTGATGTTCAATAAAGTCAGTCATAGATGTAGGTTTGCACAGACTGGGTGATACCAACCCCCTCGGTTGGCAGGGCTGAAATTGTCATGGTTAATCTTGGTCAAACCGTGCTTAACGTTTTTTCTTTGAGCGATTTTTCTTGCGGGATAATTTTTGTTGCTTTTTTTTCGCTTTCTTCTGAGCATTTGCCTTTCGTTTCTCCTCATTTTCTGAGGATAGGAGACTAGAAAAGCTGGGAATATCTTGCTTTTTAGCGGCAGTACGTTTCTTGAGTAATTCTTGCAGAAAATCGGCGTATTTTTTCTCATCTTCTTTCTTTTCCTCCGCTGACTTAAAGCAATACCACCACTCCATCGATTTGATAGTGCTCTCAATCAGGTCGTGTGTTTTATGTTCTTGCAGGGACGCCAGTGCTGATTCCACAGTATGTTGAGCAAATTCCTGCTGTACGTGTTGATGGGAAACGAGCAAGTCATCGATCAAATCGGCATCAAAGAGTTCATCAATCAGCCCACTCAGTTCCGTCCCGTGGATATCCAGACATTCACAAACAACACACCCTGCAATGTAGTCCCATTCTTCGTCCAAATCATTCGCTGCCGCCAAACAGTTTCTGCCAATCTTTTCCAGATGGGTCAACAAGTCCTCTCGGGAAAGTTGTCCATTCACGTAAAGAGTAGTGAGTGTTTTTATTCCTTCCCCCCTGACATATTGATCTGCGGCGGTGTCAATCAAACGTAGTAACGGTGTCAGGTCGCCATCGTAAACCGACGCTAACACATTGCTTAGGTCTTCCGTAATGAAATCCCCGAATAAATTCTCTGCGCTTTCCCCAGCTTCAATCATCAGATCAACCATCAGCGGATAGGCTTTGGTTTCCCGGAACTCTGCTAACAGGTAAAAGGCGTACATGTGAAGGTAATCATCATCATCCAGATCACAAAACTGCCCTTTCCACTCCTCCAATTTGGCTAATAAAATCGGCGCTAATTCTGCTTTTTGCTCACTCGCTGCTTCTAGGGCTTGTCGAGGGAAGTTAGGGGAAAAATACTCCAGGGCGTCTAGGATTTCGGGAATGGTCATCATGGGCGTCAACGTGGCAAAAATTAGGGGGAACTTAACACAGAAATCTACTGCGGTTCTCCCAAAACATTATAGAGGTGGGGACGGCGATCGCCGAGATAGCGTGTATTTTCGGGATGGGTGGGGCCGGAATCATCGGGGCAGCAATCCACAATGAGTAGGGTTTCTTCGTTGCGGGCTTTAACCAGGAGGTCCCCGTGGGGGCCTGCAATGACGCTGTTCCCTAAATAGGCCCCGACGGTCTGGGGGTGACCCTGGGCATCAAGATGGCTAAAATTCGACTTAGGTCAGGAAACTCCGCTTCATAGCAATTGAGTAACCCCACGGGAAAACCATTAACATCATGCACCGTATACGGGGCATCTTCCTGGGGCAGATGGTGCCCGGAAGCGTAAATTTTGCCTTCGTCGATAAATCCAGGGGCATCCCCTACGCTAGCAGACCGGGGCACCATACAATTCCGCCACCTTTTCCACTGACAACCGTGATTGAACGCCCAACGTGAGGGGGGAGCGATCTCCGTTGTGAAAATGCTCTGCGGCGGCACAGGCAATCATAGCGGCGTTATCGGTACAGAATTTCAGCGGCGGAAAAAAGACTTGTAACCCATGGGCTTGGGCCGCCTGTTGGAGATGGTGACGCAAACGGCTATTGGCCGCCACCCCCCCACCAACGCAAATAGTTTTGAGACCGTGATCCACCGCGCACTGAATGGTTCTTTTGGTCAGCGATCGGGCGACGGTGTCTTGGAAACTAGCAGCCAAATCATTAACGGGTAAATCCCCAGACTGTTGCTTCAAATCTTGAGTTAAGCGCAACACCGCTGTTTTTAAACCGCTAAAACTGGAATCGTAGGGATGATAGCCCCCCTGGGGCAGGGAAATGCGCCCTTCCGGTAACTTAAACGCCTGGGGATCGCCGTCTTGACTGACCCGATCAATGGCTGGCCCGCCAGGATAGCCCAAATCCAACAACCGCGCCACCTTATCAAAGGCTTCCCCCGCTGCATCGTCCCGGGTTGCCCCCAATTGTTGATACTCCCCACAGCCTTTAACGTGAATCAAACTGGTGTGCCCCCCCGACACCAACAGGCATAAAAAAGGTGGCTCTAGTTCCGGCTGGCTGAGGTAGCTGGCATAGATATGACCTTCCAAATGGTGAACTCCTAAAAAAGGTTTTTGGTGCAGCATAGCCAGGGTTTTGGCCGCTGTGACCCCCACCATCAACGCCCCCACTAACCCCGGGGCCACCGTAGCGGCGATCGCCTCGATGTCATGCCAGGTGAGTTGGGCATCTTGCAACGCTTGATCTAAACAAGTATTAATCAACGCCAAATGTTGGCGGGAGGCGATTTCTGGCACAACGCCGCCAAAAACTTGGTGGGTTTGAATCTGGGAAGAGACCACATTGCTGCAAACGTTACGATTATTTACAATCGCCACCGCAGTTTCATCACAACTTGTTTCAATTGCTAAAATAATTGCCATTCTCTGGTAGCTTGAATTTGATCCGATAGACGCTAGAGTGGTTACCCTGTCTTTTCCATTATCGGTCAACGGCAGTCCCAATCACGGTAACAGACTCCGGATTTCGTCTTTTTATCAGCCGCCTTTTTAGTCTTTGTGTTTAACCAAGGAAACCATTCTTATGAAACATTTGTTGGCGTTGCTCCTAGCCTTTACACTCTGGTTTAACTTTGCGCCTACGGCCTCAGCGGACGACTTTGCGAACCTGACCCCCTGTCGCGATAACCCGGCTTACCAAGCCAAATCTAAAAATTTTCTCAATACAACGAACGACCCCAACTCTGGCAAAATTCGGGCGGAGCGTTATGCCAACGCCCTCTGTGGCCCGGAAGGCTATCCCCACTTGATTGTGGATGGTCGCTTTAGCCATGCTGGAGACTTCTTGATTCCCAGCATTCTTTTCCTTTATATCGCTGGTTGGATTGGCTGGGTTGGCCGGGCTTACTTAATTGAAGTTCGGGAAAGCAAAAATCCTGAAATGCAAGAAATTATTATTAACGTGCCCCTGGCGATCAGCAAAATGTTGGGTGGTTTTCTCTGGCCCTTGGCTGCTGTCAGTGAGTTTACCTCCGGTAAATTGGTGATGAAGGATTCTGAAATTCCTACTTCCCCTCGCTAGTTAAACTTTGGGATCTGAAAGATCCCTCATTCGTTAATCTTTTTTGGAGACTCAATTTATGGACGGTTTAAAAACATTTCTGTCAACGGCCCCGGTCATGATCATGGCATTGTTGACGTTTACTGCCGGAATTCTGATCGAATTTAATCGCTTCTTTCCTGATTTATTGTTTCACCCGTAAGTCAGGTTCAATGTTGGCATTCACCTGAATGCCACTAATTTTGCAGTGAGTTTACAAGGGTCGGGATCTAACTTTCAGATCCTGACCTTTTTTCGTTCCTTCCTCTTTTTTGTGTTTCTCCGTTGAAAAGTACGTTAACGGTCGGATTATGACCAAAAAAATGGCGATCGCCGTTTCCACTGCAATTTTTGCGCCTAGCTCAGACCGCATGGCACTGCCGGCCCCATCCGCCACTACTCCAATAAGGACGTTAATCTTTTTGGGCTTGAATAACCTGTAAACTTCCGCCGGCGTAAAGGGTTTGACGTTGGACTGAAAATCCCTGTTGAGCCAGTAATGCTGACAAATCTGTGTTAATTAATTGCCAGGCGGTTTCCGTTTCAAAGAGCCACATAAACATCGCCAGGGGCGGCCAAAATAGCCAGTTGTGGGGGCGGTGTAAATCCACAAAGGTAAAAATACCGCCGGGTTTGAGGACACGATGGACGCCCGCAAAGATTTGCCCCAACTGGGTTGGGGTCATTTCATGGAGGGCAACGCTGGTATGAACAATGTCAAACGAATTATCCTCAAAGGGTAATGCTTCGGCCATACCCTCTACATAGGTGGCATTGGGGACAGCTAACTTGGCCCGGGCTAAGGCCTTCGGAGACGCATCTAACCCTGTGACCTGGGCCCCACTGGAGACTAAATATTGAGTGGCTTGCCCCCCGCCACAGCACAGATCGAGGATGGTGTGCTGGGGGGTGAGGGATAAATCCTGTAACGGCAACTGATGAAAGCGTTTTTCTCCCCCCACATTTAACGTTGCCAACCCGGAAATGAGGTTATAGAGCCAAGGGTATTGATAGCTCCACGTCCGAAAAATCGTTGCCATAGGGTAAGAATGGGGATTACTGCGGGTTTGTAAACTGCGACGCTTTCCTTTTTGCCATCTATTGTTACACTTGGTAAAGAATCTGAAAAATCAATCTATTAAGCTTAACAACTATGGGTCGCGTAGGGGTACTGTTACTGAATCTTGGAGGGCCAGAAAAGTTAGAGGACGTGCGCCCCTTCCTGTTTAACTTGTTTGCCGATCCTGAAATTATTCGCCTCCCCTTCCCCTGGCTACAAAAACCCCTGGCATGGCTGATTTCTACCCTCCGCGCTAAGAAATCCCAAGCAAATTACGCCGAAATCGGCGGTGGTTCCCCCCTGCTGCAAATTACTGAGGCCCAAGCGGAAGCCCTGGAGACCCGGTTGGAACAGTTGGGGCAAGATGCCCAGATCTACATTGGCATGCGCTACTGGCATCCTTTCACCGAAGAAGCCATTGCACAAATTAAAGGCGATCGCCTGCAACGGTTGGTGATTCTCCCTCTCTATCCCCATTTTTCCATCAGTACTAGTGGTTCTAGTTTCCGGGTGCTCGAAGAACTGTGGCGTCAGGATCCTAGCCTACGGCAATTAGATTACACCCTGATTCCCTCGTGGTATGACCATCCCGGTTACCTCCAGGCCATGGCGGACTTAATCGCCGCCGAGTTGCAAAAATTCCCCAACCCCGACCAAGCCCACATTTTCTTTAGTGCCCACGGCGTTCCCCAGAGCTACGTGGAAGAAGCGGGGGATCCGTACCAAGCGGAAATTGAAACCTGTACCCGTTTGATTATGCGGACCCTCAATCGTCCCAATCAATACACCCTGGCCTACCAAAGTCGGGTGGGGCCAGTGGAATGGTTGAAACCCTATACCGAAGAAGCACTCCAGGAATTAGGGGCCGAAGGGGTGGATGATTTATTGGTCGTCCCCATTAGCTTTGTGTCCGAACATATTGAGACCCTACAGGAAATTGATATTGAATATCGGGAAATTGCGGAAGAAGCGGGCATTGATAATTTCCAGCGAGTCCCCGCCCTTAACACCCATCCCGTCTTTATTGACTCCTTGGCCCAGATGGTGATGGATTCCCTTAATGATCCCCCCTGTACCTTTGATTCGGTTCCCCACCCCAAGAAAAACATGAAAATGTATCCCCAGGAACGTTGGGAATGGGGATTGACCACCGCCGCCGAAGTCTGGAATGGGCGTCTGGCCATGCTTGGGTTCATTGCGTTGTTGGCTGAGTTGATTAGTGGTCAAGGCCCCTTACATTTTGTGGGCATACTGTAGGGAAATCAGCCCTAGGAAGCGGGGGAGAAATTCCGTTACTATGCCTTTATTCCCTCAAATTGTCTGGAGTTTTTACCCCAATGAAATTTCCGTTGCAAGCACTTTATGGGTTTTATCGCAACGCAATCCGTAATCCCAGATACCGCTGGTGGATTATTCTAGGAACATTAGTTTATTTGCTCAGCCCCTTTGATATTTCCCCAGATATCTTTCCGATCGCCGGTCAAATTGATGATGTGCTGTTGGTGACGTTGATGGTTACCGAAGTGTCGTCATTGTTGATGGAAAAAATGAAACGCCAGGAGGGCGGAGGCGAAGCGGAGACGGACGAGGGAACGCCAGGGACGCCAAAAACCGTGGATGTGGATGTGGTTTCCTTGGATTAATTAAGTTAACACCACACTGTTCCGGTTTACGAGATTTTCCCAACCCCCTTACTATTTTTTGATGGCAGTAACCACCGTTATGACAACCCCCATTTCCCTCTTACTCGTTGATGATGAACCCGGTGTGCGGGAGTCCGTACAGGCATTTTTAGAAGACAGTGGCGATTTTAAAGTGGACTTAGCGGCGAATGCCACGGAAGCCTGGGACTATCTCCAACACCAGCTACCGTCCCTGGTGATTTCCGATATTATGATGCCCCAGGTGGATGGTTATCAGTTTTTAGAAAAGTTACGGGACGATCCCCGCTTTCAATCGTTGCCGGTGGTATTTTTAACGGCCCGGGGTATGACCAGTGATCGCATTCAAGGTTACCAAACGGGCTGTGATGCCTTTTTGTCTAAACCCTTCGACCCCGACGAATTAGAGGCGATCGTGCGGAATCTATTGGCCCGGCAACAGGCCAGTGCCAATGCCAACAGTGACACCGGTAAACTTCAGGAAATTTATCAAGAAATTCGTGCCCTCAAAGAACAAATTGGTCAGCCGGCGGGCATGCAGACGTCCCCCTCCCCGATTAAATTGGACTTTACCCCCCGGGAGCAGAGCGTGTTAGACCTGGTGGCCCAGGGGTTGATGAACAAAGAAATTGCCGCCCAACTCAAGACCAGCGTCCGTAACGTGGAAAAATACGTCAGTCGTTTATTTACCAAAACCGGCACCAATAGCCGGACGGAGTTAGTGCGCTTTGCGCTCCAACATGGTTTAACCGAGTGACCAGGAACACCATATCAAGGGTCTGACAGGACCCTCGTTAAAGGGATTTTATGCTGTCCACGGAACAAATTTTTGTCTTTATCGGTGTGTTACTGATCGTCAGCGTCTTAGCGAGTAAGGCCGCTAACCGTTTTGGCATCCCCTCCCTATTGCTGTTTCTGCTAATTGGGATGCTGGCGGGGACGGACGGCATCGGCCAACTTGAGTTTGATGATCCCAATATCGCTATGTTCATTGGCAATATGGCGTTAACGATCATTTTATTTAGTGGTGGTCTCGATACGGAATGGCAGAAAATTCGTCCGGTGCTGAAGCCCGGCCTCAGTTTAGCCACCCTAGGGGTGTTGCTGTCCGTGGTCTTGGTGGGCACCTTTGCCTGGTGGATGTTGGGGTCGTTTTCAGATTTTAAAATTGGCAGTGATGGCATCTCCTGGGGGCAAGGGTTACTCCTGGGGGCGATCATTTCCTCCACCGATGCGGCAGCAGTATTTTCGGTGTTTAAAGCCAGTCCGGTGCCGTTGCCGTTACGCATTCAAGGGTTATTGGAGTTAGAGTCGGGCACCAATGACCCGATGGCGGTGCTCCTGACCATAAGTATTCTCAAAATCTTAACCGTGGGGGAATTTATTCCCCTGACCTTTTTGGGGCAACTGATTCTACAAATTGGGGTGGCGATCGCCTTGGGATACGGGGCCGGGCGACTGATGGGGTGGAGCCTCAACCATTTATCGTTACCGTCGTCGGGATTGTATCCCGTTTTTTTATTGGCCCTAGTCTTTTTAACCTCGGGCTTAACGACCCTGTTGGGAGGCAGTGCGGTGTTAGCGGTGTACATCGCCGGGGTGGTGCTGGGAAATCGCCCCTTTGCGGAATCCGGCATGATTCTCAGTTTCCAAGATGGCATTACCTGGTTGGCCCAGATTTTAATGTTCCTCACCTTTGGCTTGTTAATTGTGCCGGATCAATTACCGGAAATTGCTGGGGTAGGAACGGCGATCGCCTTGTTTATGATGTTGATTGCCCGGCCGGTCAGTGTGTTTATCTCCTTGAGCTTGAGTCAATGGCAATTTCGGGAAAAACTGTTTATTTCCTGGGTCGGTCTGCGGGGGTCAGTGCCGATGATTTTAGCGGTGTTACCCTTGACTGAAAATTTAGATCAGGCGTCAGAATTGTTTAATGTGGTCTTTTTCGTGGTGCTGCTATCCATTGGCTTTCAGGGATTGACCCTTTTACCCGCCGGTCGTTGGCTCGGTTTGTTACATGCAAAATAAAGGCTGTTCCTTACTCCGTCTCCTGCTGGCGATTAGTTTAGGCTGGTCGTTAATGGTGAGTCCCTCCCTGCTTGATATTGGTGCCGCTGTTGCTTCGCCGTCCCCCCATTTGCTCGCCCAATCCGTTCCTCAACAGCGGGGAAAATTACGGGTCGGGGTTAAAGATAATCTGCGTCCCCTGGGATTTCGAGATGATCAGGGGGAGTTACAGGGTTTAGAAATTGCGATCGCCCGGCGTTTAGCGTTGGAATTATTGGGGGATGACACGGCGGTAGAATTCATTCCTGTTAAAAACCAAGACCGACTGAAGGTGTTACTCAATGGTGAGGTGGATTGTTTAATTGCCAATATGGGTCAGAATGGAGCCCGCGATCGCCTGGTGGACTTTTCCACCCCCTATTACTTGAATAGCATCGGCATCGTTACCGCGAATGCCCAACTAACCCAGCGGGGGGATTTTCGCCAGGCCCGCTTAGGGGTTTTAAACAACAGTGCGGCGATCGCCGTGGTCAAAAATGCCTTTCCCGATGCCACGTTGGTGGGGGTTGAGTCCTATCAAGCGGCCCAGGGGTTGCTCGCCACTGGCCAAGTGGATGGTTTTGCCGGGGACAATACGGTTTTAACGGGTTGGGCCCAAACCGATCCCACTATCCTTCACTTACCCCTCTTTTTAACCGCTGACCCCCTGGCGATCGCCCTGCCCAAGGGATTACAACATGAAGACTTTCGCCAGCAGGTGAATCAAGCCTTGTTGAAATTGAAGGCCTCGGGTTGGCTCCGGCAGCAATGGCAGTATTGGGGACTGCCGCTGTAACCCTAAATCCATAAAAATCAGCCTTCGTCAAGAGGTTGTTACAAAGGTTTACATTTCTTTAAATTCTTGTTACTCTATGGAGGTAATTGATTCAGCCATTGGAGAAATCCGCCATGCAATCCACCACGACCTTGGAGATGACTTCAATCAACCCGGCTCACAAAGAAACCAGCTTGCTATCTGTGCTGTTCTTTTTGATGGGGGCAATGAACGTTTACATGTTTCTCCGTCGTCAGCGGGACTGGTTAAGTCAACAGGGCCAGCGCGTTGTCAAAATTGGTCTTGTCTCTGTCACCTGTGCGGCATTATTAGAAGCGTTAATTTTCTAAGGCATTTTTCGGGGAAAGGGAATCGGGTAAGTCAAATTGATTAAATTTGATGTCAAACCATTGTCGGCGATCGCCTTAGCACGTTATTCCTAAAGGGAGACCGGAGGTGTAGTCATGTTTAAAACAATTTTATTTCCCCTTGATCATAGTCGTGAAGCCCGGGAAGCCGCACAAATGGTAGCGGACCTCGTTACTATTCATCAGAGCAAGCTCATCTTGCTCTCGGTCGTCGAAACGCCCCCCAATGACGACAAGGCCGACCCTGACCCAACCCCTCCCCACGGCATGGCTTCACCGGAAGACGTGGCTAAACTTCTACAGGGGGCTAAAGCATTATTTGCTCAGAAAGGCATTGAAACCGACGTTATTGAACGGGAAGGGATGCCATCGTTCACCATTTGTGATGTGGCGGATGAGGTGAACGCCGACTTAATCGTGATGGGCTGTCGCGGGTTGGGACTGACCGCGGAAGGGGCCTCGGAAAGTGTGACCAGTCGAGTGATTAATCTCTCCCCCTGCCCTGTACTGGTTGTTCCTTAAACATAATTTTTTTGATGGCATTGCCTGAGTCCGATTGGTTACGGTTAGCCTGGGAAAATGCTGATGGCGAACCGTTTTCCTTGGGGCGTTCAGATTGGTTTCCCGGTTTACGGCTGCTGACGCCCCCCGTCACAGATTCCACGAACCGTTTACTCTGGTCGTTACTAGAACGCGGTTACGCTCCGCCCCTAGGGGCGATCGCCCAACAACAAAGTGCTGGTCGGGGCCAATGGGGACGACATTGGCGATCGGAGCCGGGGGGATTGTACCTATCGGTCATGCTGGATCTCAATTTGGCCGCTGATCAGGCCCCCCATTTGGTCTTACTGAGTGCCTGGGGCATTGCCTATGGTTTGCAACGCCATCACATTCCGGTGCAGTTAAAGTGGCCCAATGATTTACTGCTACAGGGTCGTAAATTGGGGGGCATTAAAACAGAAACCAAAGTCCAGCAGGGCAGAATTCGCACCGCTGTCATCGGTGTGGGTCTGAATTGGTCTAACCCTGTTCCCGAAACGGGCATCCCGTTACAATCGTTTTGTCAGCAAGGGGGAATTGAATCCTTGGCAACCCTCGCAGATCTGGCAGAAGTGACCCTAGCGGGTTTAACCCTGGGCTGGCAACGCTATCAACGCCAGGGAATTGCCGCCATTCGAGAAGGCTATTTAGGGTTTTTTGCCCACCATCAGCAAGCCATAGACCTACCGGAGGGGAAAGGCATCATTTACTCTGTTACGGAATCAGGGGAATTAATTGTTCTCGTCGGCGATCGCCAGCAAACGTTGCCCCCGGGGGCTATCTCCCTTGGCTATTCTTCACCCATTCGTTGAGTTCACCACCATGCAAGCACTCTGGCTCGAAAACCAACAACTGCAACTCCGTCAAGATCTCCCCGACCCCGTGATCCCCGAGGGAGAGGCCCGGATCCGCGTTCTCCAAGCGGGAATTTGTAACACCGACTTGGAATTGTTGCGGGGCTACTATCCCTATCGTGGTGTTTTGGGCCATGAATTTGTGGGGGTTGTGGAAGAGGGTCCTGACCCCTGGCAGGGTCAACGGGTGGTGGGGGAAATTAATGCAGTCTGTGGTCACTGTGAGGAGTGTTTAAACGGGTTAAGTACCCATTGCCAATTTCGGACAGTGTTGGGCATTGTCAATCGGGATGGGGCGTTTGCCGACTACTTAACCTTGCCCGTGGGCAATCTCCACCGGGTTCCCGAAACCGTTTCCACCGATGCGGCCACCTTTACGGAACCGATCGCCGCAGCCTTGGAAATCCAACAACAATTAAAGATTACGGATCGCCATCGGGTCTTGGTGGTGGGGGATGGCAAACTGGGGCAACTGGTTGCCCAAACGCTTGCTTTGACAGGCTGTGACCTATTGGCGATCGGGCGGCATCCTGAAAAATTAGCCCTCCTGGCCCAACGGGGTATTAAAACCGGGTTAAGTGACGCGGTTCCCCCACGGTATTTTGATATTGCGGTGGAATGTACCGGCAATCCGTCTGGCTTTGAAACGGCACGGCAGGGATTGCGACCCCGGGGAATTCTGGTGCTTAAAAGTACCTACGCTAACCGGTTGAGTTTAGATGTGTCTTCCCTAGTGGTGGATGAAATTACCTTGCTGGGATCTCGCTGTGGCCCCTTTGCCGAAGCCCTAGCGGTGTTAGCCGACCAACAGATTGACGTGGAACCGTTAATTCAAGCCCGTTATCCCCTCGCAGATGCATTACAGGCCTTTGACCACGCCCAAACCAAAGGGACGTTAAAGGTGTTACTGGAAATGAGTCGCTGATTTCCCTTGCGTTATGTATGAACCAAGTCAAGGACGATGGCACGGGGAACGATCGCCCCAAACTGTGGTTGATTGGGGGGACAGGGGACAGTCGCATATTAACTGAGGCCTTACTGTCCCAGGGGTTTACCCTCGTTGTGTCGGTGACAACGACGATCGCCGCTCGGTTGTATCCCCGTCATCGGTGCTTAACTGTCCAGGTTGGTCGCTTAACCGAGGGGGAAATCCCGAAATTGTTACAGGCAGAAAATATCCGAGCCATTGTGGATGCCAGCCACCCCTTTGCGATCCAGATTAGTCAGAGTGCAGTTCGCTGTGCCCAGCAGCAGGGGCTACCCTATCTGCGGTTTGAACGTCCGTCACTAACCCTGGGGAATCAGGGGGTGGAAGTAGCGGATTTGGCTACGTTACTAAAAAGCCCATTGTTGTTCCACAAACGGGTGTTATTAACCGTGGGCGCTAATTGGTTACCCCAGTTTGCCCCCTTACAAAGTCAAGCAACTTTATTCGCTCGTATTCTCCCCCGGCTTGATTCCCTCCAAACGGCGATCGCCGCTGGCTTTACCCCCGACCGGATCATTGCCCTACGCCCTCCCATTAGTGCAGATCTGGAGCGGGCATTGTGGCAGCAGTGGCAGATTGAAATCGTGGTCACCAAAGCCTCAGGAACGGCCGGAGGGGAAGACCGAAAACAGGCATTGGCCCAAGCCCTCGGTATTCAACTGATTCGCATTGCCCGCCCCGATGGGGTGGGGGGAGAGGTGACCCATGAGGTTGACCGGGTTTATCAATTTTGCCAAACTTACCTGCCCTGAAAGCCCCTTTCGTTAAGTATTGCAACGGGACGATCCCTGCCGTTGAATTTGCCCCGTAAGATAAAACCTTTGAGTTGGTAGCGTTCACTGTTACCTTGCTCGTCCTGTCTTGATACATTGTTTGAGGAAATCTGTATGAATACTCTTTTATTAGCTGCTGCTGCCCCCACAACCTTGGAATGGAGTCCCACCGTTGCAGGGGTGATGATTGCCTGCAATATTTTGGCGATCGCCTTTGGTAAATTCACCATTAAACAACCCAGTGTAGGTACTCCCATGCCCGCTTCCAATTTCTTTGGCGGCTTTGGCTTAGGCGCGGTACTTGGAACCACAAGCTTTGGTCATATCCTCGGCGCTGGAGTCATTTTAGGCTTAGCCAACATGGGGGTTCTCTAAAAATTCCTCTTCTACTTTGGCGATCGCCGTTGGTGTTGTTAATTGCCGTTGATGAACTGATTGACAATCCCTTGAACGGTGATCCTTTTCTCCGTTTCACTCTCCTCCCTGTATTGCCACCTGCCCATGGGAGCCATGACGACCAAGGGCAGCGGTATCTTGGGTTTTATCTAACGTTTCGTAATAAATTTGCTGGCGCGGCACCCCTAAACTAATGCCGGCCACTTCAAAAGCGCTTTTGACCCGCAGGCGAAATTCACGGCCCACTCCCCAATGTTGTCCGGCCTGGGTTTTGATCCAAACCTGGAGTTGAATTCCCCGAGACGCAATATTATCCACCCCTAAAATTGCTGCCGGTTCTAAAATTTTGTCATGCCAGAGATCATCATTTTGCATCTCTTCAGACACTGAGCTAATCACATCCAAGGCTTTTTTAATATCATTGGCTTGGTCAATTTCAAAGATACATTCTGCCCTAGACCAATCCTTAGTAAGGTTTTCAACAATTAAAATTTTGCCGTTGGGAATGGTACTGAGACGTCCTTCAGAACCCCGGAGTTGGGTGATATAAATATTCATGTTTTCCACTAGCCCGGAGATATCACCAATTTTGATCACATCCCCAATGGCGTAGCGGTCGGTCCACAGAATTAAGGCCCCATTCAACATATCTTCCACCACATTACGCCCCAGGAACGCCACCACGAAGGCCACACCGCCAAAGCTTGCCAGGACAAGGGGATTAATGCCCAGGAGCCAAATCGTACCGATAATTCCCAAAATACAGAGAACAAAGGAAATGCCCCCTTTTAAGGCGGGGGAGTAGGTGGCCACCCTGAGGGTATAGCGATTGGATTCACTATTTAATAATTGACCTTCCTTAGCCCAACGATTGAGCAGGTTATCAATAATAATTCCGGCGATCTTATCCAGTAATGTCACCCCAATCCACAGCAGAGGAAAATACATAGCCTGGCCAATAAAGAGCACAGTATAAGCCCGAATAGACGGAAAAATATACACCAGAAATGCGGCGGCAATAAAAAAACAAGACACTTGTAACCAGAGTAAAATCCAGGCAATTAAATGGGTCACATTACGTTGTTGCCGGATTAAGGATTGCCGTTTTAAACTCAGGGCGGCAAAGTCACCAATATTTTGCCAGGCATCGTTCACACTATCGATCGCCGTATTCCCGATCCCCGATAAATGCTTAACACCGGGCAGACGATGCCAGAGGCCCCGTAATCCCGCCAATTTCTGGGGCGGCTTGCTTGAGCCGGGAGGGGGGCTTGACGGAGGGGAAACGTTGTTGCTGTCGTCGGTATGGTCCGCTGCCGTGGTGGAATCATTGGGCACCACCTTCGATTCAATCACATCGGCTTCCGTTTCCTTGGTGAGGGAACGGGTCAGTAGTTTTAATTGTTGTCTTAACTGGCGATCGCGTTGATTGAGTAAGGATCGCAGGAACGCTAACAGTCCCACGGGAATCGCCAGCAAAATCAGCCCCAGAGCGCCAATCTGATAACGCATCCAAGGATATTGCTGATCGAGTTCATGGCCCCAAATTGCACTATCAAAACTTTCCCGAATGTGATCTCGCCAGTCATAGGCCAAGACCTCAATGGGTTGACCATTGGCAATTTCATCGGCTTCATTGACCGTAATGATGGTTTGTTGCGCTAAACCGAGTTCGGGCTGGGGGGGAATGAAAACAACGGTTTGATTATTTTTAATCCCAACGGCAACGGTGGGAGTACGGGGATGGGTCTTTAATTTGTCACTGAGGGGGTCAGCCAGGTTACTGCGGGAAAGGGCCTCTTTAGGGGGTTTAGCAAGGCTAGGGGGTTGGGGCTTCGTTGTTTGCGGGGAGACTATTCCCTGAGGACTCGGCACAGTGGGGAGGTCAAGATTAGGAATACTTTCCGGGATTGGCTCATTGTCAGGTAAAGCTTGGTGGGGGGCCAAGGCCTTGGACCACAGAAAATCAATCGCTTGTTTTTCTGACCGGCTAGGCTGTTGTTTTTGCTTCGTATTTAAGCGGATCAGTTGGAAATACACCGCATCAAAAATAGATTCGACTTGCTGGGCGCGAAATTCAACCGCAGCGGCGGCCGCTTGGGGGCTTTCATCCGGGGCCGGGGAATAACCGATGGTCAGGGTTCTAAAAAAGCTCCCCCGGAGATACACGTCACTACACCACAATCGACCACATCGTCGGGCTTTATTAATGTCCCACCAAGGCTTTGTCCCGGTGGAGGTGCCTGCGTCTCCGCCACTGCCGCCCGAAAAAAACGGAAATTGGGCAGAGACGGTGGGGGCTGTGATGACCACCATAAGGGTGATTAAGACCATCACAACAAATTTACGGACAGGGGCAAGGCGCACAGACATCGTCAAAATAATACTTTTTACAATACTGTTTCTTGGCCATCGTAACAGTCTCAGGTCAAGGTGCCATCGGTCAGACACCATTCTTGCCAATTATTGATCCCTGAATCCCCCTCAAAAATGAACTTGACTGAGAATATAGCGCAGGCGATCATAGTCATCCTTGAGCCAGAGGCTGAGATGGCGGCCAATCTCCACCAGCCAACGCCGATCGCCCTGACGCATTAAATACACCTCCCGTAGGGCCGCTGCAATCAACGCATCCACTGGGGTGTCGGTCACCTGTAATAAAATCCGCAAAAAATCCGGCGACTCCGTAAAGCGAATCACCTCCTGGCGATCGCCACGAAAGACGGCCTGGTGAATTTGGGGAGGTCGGGGGGGCAAATAATGAAACGTGCGCCGGACTTGATAATTAGCCCCATCCTCCGGTGTTTCAAACCCCACGATCGCCGCCTGAAATTCCGTGGTCAGCATGGCAAAAATTTGGGGCTGTTGTTCCCGCAATTCTACGAGGGACAATCCCAGGGCCCGGGCCCGATGAATGGAGTCAATAGGGGTGGTGGTCACATAACTCACCACGGCAAAAATGCGATTGCCCGTATTTTCATCGATCGCCGTGACCCAACTACCAAAGGGCGGCATTTCCGGGAATGTCAACTCCTCGGGTTCCAAGCATTGGGCTAAAAACCCCGTCGTACTGGTTTCAATCACTTCGGCAATGTGGTGAGGATGACGGTTATCAGCGCTGTATTGGGGCAGGGAAACACGCATGGAGGCTAATGATATCTAGGACACAGTCACACTATTTTGGCATTGGTAGTAAAGGGACTGTAGTCCGGTGTGCAGGCGCTGGGTTAACTGGGCGGAACTGGACTTAATCTTAGCGGGATTGAACTGATTGGCCGCAATGCCCGGGCCAAAGGCAATCTCTATCTCGGTGCCTCGTTTGGGATGACAATCACTGTAGTGAATAGTGACGGGAATCACCGCCATCGTCGTTTCAGGATCCTGTCTATACACTTCTAGAGCAATGCGCCCGATACCCCGTTTGAGGGGATGCACTTGGCGATCGTGGAAAATCCCCCCTTCCGGAAAAATCACTAACATTTCTCCGGCCCGTAACAGCGCCACGCTGTAGGCCAAACTACTGACTTCCGGACGTTTGATATCCACAGGGAAACACCCTAGACGGCGAATTAACCATCCCTGTAATCCTTGGACTTCCGAGGCCGTCACCATAAAACGTAAATCTCGACCCGTGACCCCTCTCCCGGCCGCGAGGGAGAGTAAAATGCCATCCCATCGAGAACGGTGGGTCGGAGCTAAAATCATCGGCCCAGTATCCGACAGATAATGTTGACCAGTGATGGTAATTTTGCCGAAATACCACTGCAAAAATTGCCGCCCAAGGGGATAAAGGATCGCCATTAGCCACGGGGACACCTTCGATTTACCAATGACTGCCGGGTCAATGGCATGGGATAGTGAATGGGTCATGATTAGAAAAAAGTCTCGGTTTGCTCCTCCCGTTTACGGTAAGCTAACAGTCCTGCCCAAGGGGATAGGATGAGGACAGTTTTTCAAAATTGCTATTTTCGTTTTGGTTGGCTAGTGTCCATGCGATCGCCGGTTAAGTTTGCTTCGTTAATGCCGTTTGGGTCCCTTCGTCATAGTGTGATGTGGGGGGGACTACTATTGGTCTGCCAGGGGTTAATCAGTTGCAGTGCGAGTAAAACGGCCCAATGTAAACACCTAATTTTGATTACCCAAAAAATGGCGGAGGAAAGCTCGGAATATCGGACGGCAACGGAGGAGGCTGATATTTTAAAAGTAGCAGCCAGCTTTGATCAAACCGCCGACAAGGTCGCCGCATTCAAACTCGCCGATCCTCGCCTAACGGAATTTCAGCAGCAGTTGGAGGGCATTTACCGGGGCAACAGTGAAGCCACCCGCAGTATGTTGACGGCGTTGGCTAACAAAGATATTTTGACCGCCAAACTAGCCCAGGATCAGGTAAATAATATTGGTCAGCAAGAACAGCAGGTAATTACCGACATCAATCGTTATTGCCAAGCCCCCTAGTCAAGCCGTCTACTCCTGACCGAGGGCTGAGGGTCTACTGGGAAGAACGAGTTGTCTTCGTGAGATTGTCCACAGGGGATTGTTGATACTTCTCTTCAAGGGATTGACGTTGCAGATCCGGATTTAACAGGGCCAGGTTATCCAGTTTGCTCACGATCAGGGCATCCAAGGAGAGTAACCCCGCCCCATTAACAGCCATAAAGAGAAAACAGGCGGAATAAATCGCCGATAGTTCAAGGTATGGAATGCTAAAGCCCGCAACAAGAACATGATGGTACATTGCGACGGCCATGGTGCCAAATAGGCCGAGGGCCGCCGGTCGCGTTAACAATCCTAGGGCAACGAGGGGCGCACCAATGAGTTCGGTGTAGGCAGCGAGGTAACTAAAAAAGATGGGGAAGGGCAGGCCAATCACTTCCACGTAGGCATGGGCAAAGCTTTCGATGTTAGCTAATTTGTCCAGACCGTTGTGAATCATGACGATGCCGATGACCCCCCTCAAAATTGTCCAAACAAGATGGAACTTAATGTCCTGCTCTAAGCTGGGCTTGAGGATGTTTGTGATTAAGGATTTTATTTGCATGGGGATACAAAAATAAGGGCTAGGGTAAATGGTTTACGGGAAAGGGACAATAAAATTAAGCCTAAACGGGGATTTAGACCTTTTTCTTGCCTCGTGGTGGGCGAAAACCGCCAATAAAAATGATTTGCGGTCAACTATGGGTTTTTATCAATCTCAATAGGACACGGTTTGAAGCCTCCCATGGAGATTTACTCATAAAATTTACAAATCTTTACAATTAACGTAACGTAACGTAACAAAAAATGCCACGTGGACTCCCCTGGGGCGATGGATGGGCCCGCAATAGGGGCAATCTCTCCAGCGAAGGATGGCAATGGGGTCATCGGTGGAGCGAGGGCGGGAACCCCGTGCAAGGATTTAGAGTCAAATTTTTCTTTGTTAACCCCAACCCCCATGATGGCGGGGGCGGATCGGTATTTACGGAAGGTCGGTTTCCCTGTGACGAAGAAGCAAATCTCCCCCAAACTTGGCGAAACTCCAGTCATAATCAGCCTTTTAAGCTTTACTTAAACTTTAAAATATAACCCTCTTTAAGTAATCCTTAAAAAGCCCACGATATTGTCGAAACTTTACCTAATCTTTGTCGTAATATCCGCAATTTGGACGATAGCGAGAACGGCCGTAGACCTCTAGGATGAATAGTGGAGTTGAAATATGACTCCCAAAACTCCCCTTATTAAAAAAATTAATTTATTAATCACCGCTTTTGGTTTGAATCCTAAATACCTTGTCTCTGTCCCATAAATTAAACAATCGTAAACAGTTGTTATGTATTTTCAGGGTCTGGGCAGATTAAAAACAAGACGTTATCCCCGTTATTTTTGAGGTTATGATCACGAAATCCTTCTCCCGTTCTTCTTTAGCCCTTCTTTCTGGCTTAGTCGCCGCCAAGGTTTTTGTTATGGCGGGCGAGATTAAGGGTCAGCCTACTGTTGTGACTGTTAACATCACTGACATATGTCAGCTTGACACAGATCCTGATGCTACACTCCCCACTCCAACACCAGCTACCACGTTAAGCGGCATTGACCTTTCTGGACTCACTGCTATGACAGCCTCATCGGCAGGGGAACTGAGTCAGGCTAATGCTCCCGACACAATTCCCTACACGTTAACAGTCAATGGTACAGGTTTTAATGGAATTACAGATGCAAATATGACTGCAACACCCGAAGTTGCAACAACGGGGAATGCGTTCTCGGCAGCGTGTGCCAACACTTGCAATGGATCCTTTACCGTCAATGTTACGAATCCGAGCGCCGACGTTCTTTATGGTACATATCAAGATACAATTACTTGGACATTTACACCTGGCACGTAGGGTATGCTTATTAGTTCTTTAAGACTCAGCTTGAGCTAAAATTGCTGTCAAAAGCTGACTTTTAAAACTGGTGACACTTGGCTGTAAGGTATCGGTTCTAACTGTTTCTAGGTCAGCTTGCAGCCATCTGTGCCCTCTTGATTGTATTTGTATGAACAGTTGTTGTGAAAACATTCAGAGTCCCCTTATTCAATCAATCCGTATCTGATAGGGGACTTATCAGAAATATCTTACGGGGTCATTTTATGAAACTCCCTAAGTTTCTTTACTCAGGCATTTTAGGCGTTCTTTTGCTGCCAACTGCATTGCCCGTTTTTGCTCAATCTCAGACCACTGGTATAACGATTGTTATCGCTCAGACTGCGGGAATTTGCGATATAAGAACAACCTCCTATTTAGATCAGGTCGATTCAGCCTCTAGTATTAATACTCAGTGGAATTCTGTGGCATTAATCGGAATTTGCACCAAGTCAAATGATGGATTTAATCTTTCCATTAGCTCATTGCGAGGAGGCAACCCGGCTTCCCGTTGACGCTGGGACTCGCCGGGGCGCTTGAGCATTTGTCGCTATAATTCCCTAGACTGTCAAGTTTTCCAGTGAATCGATGACTCAAACGACCGTTGCCAACCCCCTGCTCCAAGGCCGAGGCCTTCCTCCCTTTGACCGTATCCAAGCCAGTGACG
>JAYKHU010000068.1:0-5510 GCA_035285105.1 Synechocystis sp. | reverse complement strand
CGGGAGGCGAGTAATTGATTGGGATCCGATTCGAGGGTATTAAAATTTTCCGCTAAACTTTTTTCTAACTCCGCCACCGGGGGTAATGCTTGGTGATAGTATTCCCGGTAAAACGTTTCCATTAAATCCAACATTACTTCCCCTAACTGGTAAAGCCGTTTGTATAAAGAGGCTTCGTTTCGGTCATGGTGGGGATCGGGGGTCAGGGCGCAATCGGTTTCTAACTGGGAGAGCAACGCTTCAATTTCCGCCCAAGGGGGCGTCAGGTAAACGTATTGAATGCCCACGGGCAGAATAATCACCTGCTCCGATCGCCCAGCTTTTTGTAAATCTTCCGCACACCAGAATCCTAATTGGGCGATACCCGGTTCCAAGGGGGAAATAATTTCGTTATGGCCGTTGGTGGCACCTTCGGGGGCAGCGGCCAAGGGATAATCCGCGTTTAACATTAAATCCCGGGCCGATCGCAGTCCTGGTCGGTCCAGTTTGCCCCGCTGAATGGAGGTTCCCCCCAACCGGGGAAAAAGCCATTGAATGAATTGCCCGCCCCATAACGGAATGCCCCGGTCGTACATAAAGTGGGAGTGGCTGACGGGGGGTGGTTGCATCGGGCCTGTTTTCAGCGCTTTGGCCAGGGGATGCCAAAATAAATAGCCCATGCAGAGGGGATCGTTAACGCTGGGATGGCGAAACGCCAACAGTAATCGGGTTTTTCCCTGTTTAAAATCGGTATAGGCTTGGGTGAGAACGTCTAAATTTTTAACCTCGATTTTGGCGATCGCCGTTTGGCTTTTGATCCACCAGGGTAATAACAGTGGCCCAATTCTCAGGAGCCAGGGACTTAACTGGGGCGGAATGAAGTCTAAAGGGGGTTGGGCACGGGTTGAGGGCATAGGACGTGATCAAACCTAAAAATTAGTGGCGATCGCCTGGACTGGGCAGGAGGGAATACATTGCTCGCAGACCACGCAACGGGAACGGCGAAACATCAAGCGAAAACTATCCGGATCTAGGCTCAACGCCTCCGTGGGACATACCCCAGTACACAACCCACAGTCCACGCAGCGTTGATCATCAATGACAATTTCTCGACTGGCTAAAGACACGCCAATGTCCTGCGATCGCATCCATTCGAGCGACGCTTCTAGTTGATCGATATCCCCCGATAGTTCCAGTACTACTTTCCCCACTTGGTTGGGGGCAACCTGGGCGCGGATAATGTTGGCGGCAATATTAAAATCCTTGGCTAACCGATAGGTGATCGGCATTTGCACGGTGCGGCGGGGAAAGGTAAGGGTAACGCGCTTTTTCATGGGATCAAGGGGTTAGGTTCCCCAGGGGACATCTTCATAAACATCGCTGAGGGGTAAAACCAGATCAATACTGGCAAGGTGAACTTGGGCATTGGGGTCTGTATAGGATTGATATTGCCAGTAATGATTTCCTTGGCGTTGGAAAATTTCTACCCGTTGGGTTTTGCTGTTTACCAACCCATACTCTGTCAAACTGTCTAGGGTTTGATAATCATTGAATTTATCCCCCCGGTCAAAGGCTTCTGTGCCGTCGGAAAGCACTTCAATAATCAGTTTGGGAAAACGTTTATAGGTGGCTGTTTCCCCATCTCGGCGATCGCAGGTCACCAGTAAATCTGGGTAGTAAAACCGGTTAGTTTGAACGAGACGGACTTTCAAGTCGGCAAAATACACTCGACAGTCACTACCCCGCAAATGATGACGAATGAGGGCGTACAAATTCCCCGCAATGACATTATGGCGATCGGTGGTGCCGGCCATGGCAAAAACCTGGCCATCAATATATTCATGCTTGACGGGGCTGGTTTCTTCTAACGCCAAATATTCCTCAACGGAGAGGCGGTAATGATCCGACAGGGCAACCATGGTTAAACATTCACCAAAAACGACGTTGCTGTTTCATGAAGACCCTAGCACAATTCCTTCCGGGCATTCCCGAGATGGAGCCGCCGGGATGGGTGCCGGCTCCAGTCAAGTAAAGGTTTTTAATGGGGGTTTGGTAATTGGCAATTTCCGGCAGGGGTCGCAAAAACATCATCTGATCCAGGGTCATATCCAGATGGTACACATTGCCGTTGTAACTGCCGAGGCGTTGGGCTAGTTCTGCGGGGCTTTCCACATGGCGATCGATGATGAGGTCTTTTAAATTGGGGGCATAATCCGCTAGCTTATTGATCACCCGATCCGCCACCTGTTCCTTTAACTCATCCGTCCAACCGGTGCCCATTAGGCCCGTGCCTTCCCGTCCTGCAATGCGGTAGGGGGCAAAAAATTCAATCCATAACGTGTGTTTCCCCTCTGGGGCCAAGCTGGGATCAAGTAACGAGGGAATATCCAGATATATAGACGGATTTTGGTCGGGAATTTGGCCAAACCCAATCAGGGCGTGGGCTTCCTCCACATGGCGCACCGAGTCAGCAATTAAAATGGTGCCGATCAAATCCTGGGGACTCTGCATGGCAGTGAATTGGGGCAAGGCCGACAGGGCACAATCAATTTTCAAAATGGCTTCATTATTATTCACCGTGCGGCGTTCCAACCGTTCCCCTAGGGTTGAATCCACCGTTGCCAACGCCCCCGGTTCCACTAACTGTAAAAAGACCCGCCGCGCATCAATATTAGAAATTACCCCCCGGTTAGCCCGATACTGTTCCCCCGTGGCCGTTTCCACCCCGATCGCCGTACCATTTTCCACCAAAATCCGGTTGACGGTCTGCTCGGTTAAGATTTTTCCGCCTTTTTTCGTCACCAATCTCACCAACGCATCCACTAACGCCCCCGTTCCCCCCTTCGGTCGAGCAATCCCATGGCCGTGACGCATGGCCAGCATCATCATCCCTGACGACGTACCTTTCTGGGAGGGCGGTGCCCCAATTTCCGCACAGAGTCTGGCTAAGGGGGCTTTCACCAACTCACTATCAAACCATTCATTTAAAATATCCTCCGGCGAGGTGATCATCGTCCGCACAAAATCCAACGCCTTATTTTTCGAACCGGCGATCGCCAAAAATTCTTTCAAACTTGCAAAATCATAGGCCTGGGCAATGGCGATCAAATCCTGGGGGGGCACATTAAACATCGGCTGAATCGCCGTCATCAAACTCGTCCAGAAGCCGATAAATTCGCCATATTTTCCTGCATCCCGTTCACTGTAGCGAGCAATGTGTTCACAGGTTTTTGACAAAGATCGATGGGCCAAAAACGCCTGGCCGTCAAGCTGGGGACAAAACACACTGGGATCACAAAATAAATACTCCAGTCCGTAGTGAGCTAAGTTCAACTCTTGAATGACTGGCCCCAGAAAAATAAACTCATGATCAATGGCACAGCGGTTGAACTTAAATTCCGGGGACAATTCCGGCATCAAGGCCTCTGTGGTAGCCGCGCCCCCCGGCACCGCCCGTTTTTCCAACAGAAGAACGTTGTAACCTTGCTGAAGTAAATAAGCAGCACAAACCAATCCATTGTGTCCCGCGCCAATGATGATGACATCCGTGGTGATCATAAAGTGTTCGTCTCAACTGGGTTGTTAACAATGGGGAAAAGAATTTTTGCCCTGGAAGGGGTTAAGCATGGCAGTGTTAAAATGGACAAAAGTATAATAAACTGCTCTCTTTTTTTAATCATTAGATTGTATCAATCAAGATTTATGTCCTTGTTATAGAGTACCATTTTTTTACCCAAAGCCAACTAAATTGATGGAGATTTGACCAGCAAAAATACATTTTGTCATGCAAACTAGATCATTGAAAATCCATTAATATCCCCCTGAATCCCATGGCCACCAAAATACAGGTCATCGAGCCTAACGACATTTTTGACGGCGAGCAAGCCGGGAAATACTATCAAGAAATTGAGCAAATGATTGTCGATAAAATCAGCATGATTGTTATTGACTTTAAAAATGTAACGTTTATGGATAGCTCGGGGCTTGGCACCCTCGTCCAGTACTTGAAAATGACCCGCGATGCCCAAACTCGATTACTGTTATGTTCCCTCAATCAACAAATTATGATGTTGTTTGAACTGACCGGCATGGATCGGGTCTTTGAAGTCTTGACCGGTCGTGAAGAGTTGGAACAAAAAATTATAGAATCCCAACAATAGCGACTGGGTTGATAACCCGATCGCCTGGCGATCGCCGACGCCACCATTGATTTGGTTGGGGCTGGGTCGGGGCCAAGGGATGATCTTTCGGGGTGATCCGCTTTAAAATAAAGCAAATACGTTATCTTATTCGATTTTCTTGGGAGCCTTAAATGTCATCCAGCAGTACAGCCGATATAAAAGATAAACTTTTTGGGGCCTTGGTTTACGTGATTCCGTTACTTGATGCCTATGTATTCGGTGAATTTATCTTTCAGCAGTTTCCCATTTTGGGACTGATTTATTTGCCGATTCTGCCGTTACTTAAGTTCTATTACCAGTTTCCCTTTGGCTCATTTCTCGTTTTCATTATTTTGTTTATGGCAGTGGTGCGGAATAGCAATATTTCCCATTTTATTCGCTTCAATGCGATGCAGTCGATTTTAATCGGTATTTTATTATCTTTATTTGGGTTGATCCTAGCCTATGTGTTTAAGCCGGCCTTTGGTAGTAGCTTGATCACCGAAACCCTGTATAACTTTGCCTTTTTAGGTGCCTTGGCCTCTAGCATCTTTGGGATTGTGCAATCGTTACTGGGTCGCTATGCCGAAATTCCGACCATTTCCGAAGCGGCTTACTCCCAAGTTCGTTATTAAGGAACAGGTATCAGGGGTCAAGGGGAATCTGGGGAGGGATGGGATTTATGAATGATCAGGTCGAAAAACTGGGGCCGTTACCCACGCCCTGGGCAACGCCGTTACCGGTGGGATCACTCACATTACAAAGTCGGGTATTACAATCGCCCCTATCGGGGGTGACGGATCTCGTCTTTCGGCGGTTGGTGCGACGGTATGCCCCCCAATCCATGCTTTATACCGAAATGGTGAGTGCCACGGAGTTACACCATCTGCGCCATTTACCCCAGGTGATGGAAATTGCTCCCGGGGAAACCCCTATTAGTATCCAATTATTTGACTGCCGCCCTGATTTCATGGCGGAAGCGGCCCAAAAAGCGGTGGCCCAGGGGGCGGAAACGGTGGACATTAATATGGGCTGTCCCGTTAATAAAATCACCAAAAAAGGCGGGGGGTCTTCTCTACTACGACAACCGGAGGTCGCAGCGGCCATTGTGGCAAAGGTGGCCGGGGCGGTGTCAGTGCCAGTCACGGTCAAAACCCGTTTGGGATGGGATGACCACGACATCAATATTATTGACTTTGCCCAACGGTTACAGGATGCGGGGGCGCAGATGTTAACCCTCCATGCCCGCACCCGCGCCCAAGGGTATAACGGTTCAGCCCAGTGGGAGTGGATTGGTCGTGTTAAGCAAGCTCTCTCCATTCCGGTGATTGCTAATGGGGATATTTTTTCCGTAGACGCGGCGATCGCCTG
>JAYKHU010000067.1:0-8240 GCA_035285105.1 Synechocystis sp. | reverse complement strand
GCTGTTATGGCATCGGTGTTTCCCGATTAGCCCAGGCCGCCGTCGAACAAAATTACGATAAAGATGGCATAATCTGGCCCACGGCGATCGCCCCCTATGAAGTGGTGATTGTCATTCCCAATGTGGGGGATGAGTCCCAAGTCCAAGTGGCAGAAAAACTGTACACTGATCTCCAAACGGCGGGCATTGATGTGTTACTGGATGACCGCAAGGAACGAGCCGGGGTGAAATTCAAAGATGCCGAATTAATTGGCATTCCCTACCGGGTGGTGACCGGAAAATCCCTCAAGGAAGGTCAAGTGGAGGTGGTAAAACGAGCCACCAAAGCCGTCTCTAAAGTGGCGATCGCCGATGTGGGACAAACCCTATCCCACTGGATTCAGCAGGACAAACAGGGATGAGAAAAGCCGAAGATGGGATTTGAACCCACGACCAATTGATTACGAATCAACTACTCTACCACTGAGCTACTTCGGCGTTGGAGGGCGACCTCGGTTAATCATGATAACATTTCTTGTACCAGCATTCCTGGGGAGACTTTATGTCCTTGGTCGTCGCCCATTTAGGGCCAGAGGGAACCAACGCCGAAACCGTTGCGTTGGTTTATGCCCACAATCGTCGGCAACAAACGAACGAAATTGTTCAATTATTACCTTGTCCTAGCATTGGTAAGACTATTGAAGCCGTGGCGGACAAACAGGTTGATGTGGCGATCGTGCCCGTGGAAAATTCCACCGAAGGGACGGTGGCCATTACCTTCGATAGTTTATGGGCCGCCGATGATTTAAAGATTCAGCAGGAGTTGGTGTTGCCGATCGCCCATGTGTTGTTAAGCCGGGCGTCATCCCTCGACGGTGTTGTCCGGGTGGTGTCCCATCCCCAAGCCCTGGGGCAATGCCAAAAATGGTTATCCGCTCAGTTACCCCAGGTGGTACTCATTCCGGCCAATTCCACCAGTGAAGCGATTCAGTTAATTGCCGATGATCCCCAGGCCGCGGCGATCGCCTCTCCCCGGGCCGCTACTTTATTTGATGTGCCGGTGTTAGCCACCAATATCCAGGACTATCCCGATAATTGCACCCGCTTTTGGGCCATTGGTCCCGAAGGCCATCTCAGCGGTAGCCATACCACGTTGGCGTTTAGTGTTCCAGAAAATCGACCGGGGGCGTTGGTATCTCCGTTACAGGCTTTGGCGAAACGGGGTATTAACCTAAGTCGGCTAGAATCCCGCCCGACTAAGCGCTCCCTGGGGGATTATCTGTTTTTCATGGACTTGGAGGCCAGTCAGGAGCAAGCCCATTTACAGGCGGCTTTGGCGGAATTGGCGGAGTCTGTCGCCGAGCTAAAAATTTTCGGCAGTTATCCCACACAGTTTTTATCCCCATCTGACCTGGCCCCGTTTTACCGCCCCTAGTCTTTTCTCATGTCACCAGGGCGACCATCATCCAAAACCGCAGAGCGGGTCAATTACCAGTAAAATTAGGGACATTGAATTTTGGTTAAGACAGTTTCAATCAACCGTTAGGAGAACCTTTTTATGCTGAAAAAATTATTCGGTGGCAAAGACGAATTTTACGTCCAACTCGACGAAAGTGAAACCCCTGCCCCCGCAGCACCGGCTGAAACAGCCCCGGAACCCGTTGCCGCAGCGCCAGACACCCCAGCGCCCCCGGCTCCCGCCAAGAAAACCTCTGTCAGGAAAAAGGCTACCAAAGCCGCTCCTCCATCCCCTGCGGTTAAGCCGGAACCCGTTGCCGTTGTTGCCCCCAAACCCCAGCTTGATCCGGCCCAGGTGGCTTTCGCCAGTGCCGATCCCATTCCCCAAAATATTGCCCGTCGCACCGCTGGCCCGAGTTTAAATCCGTTTAAAGAAATGGCTCGCCAAGTGGTTAAACCCCGATAGTCGCCGGCCCCTTAGTCCTGGATCCGTTTACCCCCAGCTTCCTCGCTGGGTGTTTTTAGCTCTCTAAACGGGGCAGATGCCGAATGAATTCCAAGGGCAGACAGTCATTGTCGGCAATGAAGCAGACTTCATAGAGGCGATCGCCAATGGATTGTTGTTGAGGGGGTAACAGGATTTTTAATGGTTGAACGTGATCGGGATGGGCGTGATGGACTTGGTCAAATGTCTGGGTTAATGCGTCTAACCACTGGGGTAAGCTGGGGGTCTGTGCCGTCAAGTCAAAGGACAGATGATAGTAGCCCACATACCGTTCATCCCCAAAGGCATCCGGGGCCGGCTTGGGGTCAGGAATTTGGATCAATTCAAGGCGTCCGTTTAAGCCTTCCAGCCAACAGGCCAGGGTATAACCGGTGGTAAATCGTTCACAGACGTGGAAGCCTAACAACTCATAAAAGGCGATCGCCTGGAAAATATTAGCTGTGCGAATGGAAGCGTGGTGCATAGGGATCAAGGAGTCCGATGGGGGAGTCCATCAACGGAGGGCAATGGGAAAAGACGCGACAAAGCGGGTAATAATCCTGGGGAATCCCTGACTTTGTGACGGTTTGTAACCCTGATGATGGCTCAATCCGTTGCTGCCCTAATGATAGGATCAACACGGATTGCATATTGAGTTTAATCAATGCTTTCCCCTCATCGCCTCACTCGTTTTAGGAAAATCACCCCTATGGTAGCCACCATTGAACGGATCGCCGTTAATCTCCCCCCCATTGCCGGTCAAGAAGCAGAAATACTTGCCCTTGCGAACGAGCCAATCTCTGTCTTTTTAAATAAGACCAATCTCAGCCTTGATCATTTGCAATCCGCCTGTGCCTGTGCGCTCCACATGCATCAACCCACCATTCCCGCCGGGCAACAGGGGGAACTCATTTCCCATCTGCAATATATGTATGAGCATCAAGGGGAGGGAGATAACCACAATGCCGATCCCTTTGCCTGGTGTTATCGCCGCATGGGGCACATCATTCCCCAGCTAGTGGACGCGGGCTGCAATCCCCGCATCATGTTGGACTACTCCGGTAATTTGCTCTGGGGGTTTCAACAAATGGATCGTCAGGATATTTTGGATGATTTAAAGTTAATTACCTGTGACCCACGCTATCAGCCCTATGTGGAATGGTTAGGCACGTTTTGGAGCCATGCCGTTGTACCATCTACGCCGATTCCGGATTTAAAACTCCATATTCTCGCCTGGCAACAGCATTTTGCCGCTATTTTTGGCCCGGAGGCGTTGAAACGGGTGAAAGGGTTCTCGCCGCCGGAAATGCACCTCCCAAACCACCCCGACACCCTTTACGAATACATCAAGGCGTTGAAGGAATGCGGTTACCGCTGGTTGATGGTACAAGAACATTCTGTGGAAAACCTGGATGGGTCTGGTTTGTCCGAAGCGCAAAAGTATGTTCCCAATCGCCTTACCGCCCGTAATTCCCAGGGAGAAACCGTTAGCATTACGGCGTTAATTAAAACCCAAGGGTCAGATACGAAACTGGTGGCCCAAATGCAGCCCTATTACGAAGCCCTGGGGCGGGGTAAGCAACCCTTGGGCAATCAACAGATTCCCGCCTGTGTCACCCAAATTGCTGACGGGGAGAATGGTGGGGTGATGATGAATGAATTTCCCCCGGCCTATGAGCAAGCCATTCATAAAATGGCCGCCAATGGGGGGACCACGGGGACAGTGGCCATTAACGGAACCGAATATTTAGAACTCCTTGCCGCCGCCGGACTGACGGAAGCGGATTTCCCTGAAATTCAGGCGGTAAAACAACATAAAATTTGGCAACGGGTTGATCCCGATCGCCCGACCACGGCCCAGGTGGAAACGGCGATCGCCGAGTTAAAGGCTAGTGATCATCAATTCCACATGGACGGTGCCTCCTGGACTAATAATTTAAGTTGGGTGCAGGGCTATGAAAATGTGCTGGAGCCAATGAATCAACTCAGTGCTAAGTTCCACCAGAAATATGATCCGTTAGTGGCCGCCGATGCCAGCGTTACCCAACGCCCGGATTATCAAGCCGCGTTACTGTATGTCCTTTTGGTGGAAACCAGTTGCTTCCGTTACTGGGGTCAGGGGGCCTGGACGGAGTATGCCCGGGAACTGTACCGTCGGGGAGAAGCGGCACTCTCCTAAGGACTGAGTTGCATCGCTTAACTACGGTCTGCCTGCCATGTCTGTGACCCCCAAACTCCTCCTCCTTAGCAATGGCCATGGGGAAGATACCATCGCCCTCAAAATTGGCCAAGCCTGGAGCGCATTGGTGTCAGCCCCTCCCTCGGAAACCTTGGCCGCGTTGCCCTTGGTGGGGGAGGGGCATAGTTTTCAAAAACAAGGGATTCCCTTCGTGGGGCCGGTCAAAGCGATGCCCTCCGGCGGGTTTAATAACATGGATGCCCGGGAATTATGGCGGGATGTGCGGGGCGGTTTGTGGGGCTTAACCCAGGCCCAACTGGAAAGTTTACGGCAGTGGGCAACCCAAGGGGGCACCATTTTGGCGGTGGGGGATATTTTGCCCCTGGCGTTAGCGTGGTTGAGTGGTGCCAATTATCGCTTTGTGGGAACGGCGAAATCAGAATACTATCTACGTCAGCCGTCCGGGGAATGGTTAGGGACGACGGCCCCTTGGGAACGCTGGCTGGGTTCGGCCTACTATCCCTGGGAACGGTGGTTGATGACCCGTCCCCGTTGCCGGGCCGTGTTTCCCCGCGATCGCCTTACCCATGGGATGTTGTTACGTCAAGGCATTCCTAGTCAGGATTTGGGCAATCCGATGATGGATGGTTTGGGGCCTGGTGAGGACGATACTCCCACTGCGCTGAAACCGGGGCAACCGTTGACTTTATTACTTTTACCCGGATCACGATCGCCAGAGGCGGAACGGAATTGGCAAGTTATTTTGGCCAGCTTACCCAGTGTGATTACCCAGTTCCCTGATCGCCCCATCAAATTCCTCGCGGCGATCGCCCCCAGTGTGTCCCTGGCCCCGTTTTTGCAACTGCTCTCCAACACTGATTGGCAACCGATGGGAACTGAGGGGGGGGGAGCAGATCAGGCTTTGTCGTGGTGTCAGCATCATGCTTGCTTAACCCTGAGCCAGGTCGCTTTTTCTGACTATGTACAACAGGCCCAAGGGGCGATCGCCATGGCCGGAACCGCCACGGAACAAGTGGTGGGTCTAGGGAAACCGGTGGTTAGTATTCCGGGCAGCGGGCCGCAGTTTAATCCCTATTTTGCCCGCCGCCAAACCTGGTTATTGGGGGAGTCGGTGACGTTAGTGGAGCAGCCCGAACAGGTGGGGGCAACGTTTCAGCAACTATTACAGAACGAACAACGCTTAACGGCGATCGCCCGTAATGGTCGAGAACGGCTAGGGGAAGCGGGGGCGGCCCGACGCATTGCCCACGCCCTCTACGAGCAAATGTTGGAAAATTGAATCACGGCGATCGGAATTGTAAACGGGATCAACCCACAAAAAACCTAGCCAGTAATCATGACCAGCTAGGTTTCATCGTAATCGAGTTTTAAGAGTCAGACTTGAGGCTTAGCCCCCAACTTTTACCACCGGAGTGAAACTGGGTACCACTAGCTCCTTATCCTGTTTGGTCAGCTTATTGTAAAGCCGTTCCGTATTGGGGAAATTCGCCGCCGGCAGGGTGGGGAAACGACGATAGGGAACCGTATCTTCCCCAAAGGTTTCCACATATTCCATACCATTAACCATCGCCCCAATGAAGGCTTTCAGACCTTGGCTAGCCAGGATTTGGTTATACTGCTGAATTTCCTTTTGATTGAGGGGGGCACGACCGAGGAAATGCTTCGTCCCCATTTCAATCACTTTGGTGTTGGGATAGGGGGCATAAAACTCTTTCATATAGAGTTCGGAACAGCCCAGCCCTTCAATGAATTCCTTAACGGTGATTTCAGCATTGCTGAGCTTACTTTCTAGCGCTGTAAACTCGGCATTGATCACATAGGGTTCCAGATCCCGCTCAAACACCTGCCGGTAAGCCGCCCGAATGGCATTTTTAACCGCCACCTTGTCAAAGGTAGAAACCAGTTTAAAGATTTTGGTTTGTTGACGCTGACGGCTGACCCCTTGGTTACTGCGGAAGGCAATTTCCGGCTCCGTGCGAATACTGGTGACTTGACCCAGTTCCACGAAGCGGGGGGTTTCTTCTTTGTCCACCCGTTTACCGATGTCTTCCCGTAACGTTCCCACGCGGGCAGACCGCAGTTGCAGGCCGCCTGGGGTGAGGTAACGCTCGTAGGGGACGGTATCTTCCCCAAAGGCGCCAAAATACTCATCACTGTCAATCATCGCCTCCACAACGGCATAGAACCCCTTCTTAGAGGCAATGTCGAAGTATTGGTTCATTTCCTGACGACCGTAGGTGGGACGACCCAGTAGGCGGCGGTGAATAAACTCGATCGCCTTACAAACATAATGAGGCGCCCAATAGAGCTTCAGGAAGACTTCCGACTTAGCAAGGCGTTTAATGAATTCGCGGACGGTGATGTCCCCATTTTCCAACTGGATTTCCGCCACCGAGAGCCGTTGCCCTTCGTACAGATCCCGCCCAAACACTTGACGGTAGGCCGCCCGAATCACTGCCTGGGTGGAGCTTTCACCAAACTTAACGCTGGCACCGTTACTGCTACCGGGTAACTCGTTATTGAGCCGGAAGACTTTGGCCCCCAGACTACCGGGGAACTGCCCCACCGCTTTGGGATTACTGACTTGGTTATTAATGCCTGGGCCGCGGTGGATGAGAATCCGCTTGGTGTCCTTATTAAAGGGCGCAGGACGCTTGCTGGGATTGCGGGTTTCTTTCGGGAAAATGGCCCCAAATTGAATTTCCAGGGGATCGTTGCCAGACCCGTACACATGTTGATCCGGCAGGGGACGGTTGTAGTTGGCAAAGGTGGTAATAAACTGAGGAACCTTGCGGAAGGGGGCGCTATAGCTAAATAAATCCTGTTGCATCCCCCAGTTGCGACATTCCTGGGCTTCTACCCCTAACCCCCGCAGGTAAGGCACCGTTTCTTCGCCAAAATAATCGGCGTATTCCTGGGAATCTACCAACGCATCCACTAATGCTGGTAAGCCGCCGCTGGAGACAATGGCAAAATATTTTTGCACTTCTTCCCGGGAACTGGGACCCCGCCCCAAAATGTGACGAAATGCCAATTCCAAGGCCCGACTATTGATGAACGGTTCAAAGAACTGCTTGCGGTAGAGGGGGGATTTCGCTAAGCGCCGCACAAACTCCTTCATAGAGATGTCGCCATTACGCACCTGGGACTCCAGATAGGAAATGGATTGGCTATAGGCACGGGTGATATCCCGTTCAAAAATTTGACGGTAGGCCGCCTTAATCACCGCCGTTTTTTCCGACGCCGACAGCCCCGGCTTCATGGCATATTTTTGCCGCTTCGCCGCTGCGTTGTAATAGCTCTGGGGTAACTCCAACCCTTGGATGTCCGTCGAGGGACTACGACGCACTTTGTTAGACGGGGTAGGGGCTTTGAACTCACTCAGTAAAATGTTGAAATAATCCGACACAATTTGTTTGGCGTCGGCGTTGTTGCGGAAGTAATCCAAGGACGCTGCCCGCATTTCTTGGATGGCAACGATGGTGGCATCAATGGAACAGGCATTTTCAATCACCTCTTTTAACCCCCGGGTATTCACCACGATGATGTTGGGGTCCCCTGCCACGATCGCATAGGTGGTGTAGCGCAAAAACCAGGACATATCCCGCAGCGATTTCTGCATGTTGCTGGGGCCATACCGGGCAATGTTAATGGGACGAAACCCGGGTGGGGTGGGGCCAGAACTGCTGAAAACCGAGCGCAAACCACCAAATAAGCCGCCGCCGCTACTTTCCGAGTAGGTAACACTCCCATTGCGGGGATCAAAGGCCGCTCCCGCCATAGCGGGTTCGGGGGTTGCGGGTTTTTCTAAATACGCGAGGGGAGAACCGCCAGTGAAAATGCGGTTAGCAGCCCTAGAAACAATAAGATCCGCATTTTGGGTTAGTGTCTGCGCGATCTCTAAGCGCAGAGACCCCGATTGAAAATACGCCGTTAACTCGCTTAGCTCCGATCCTGCCAAGAACCGATCCTGTTGCTCTGCCTGGCTGATAGCGGAGACGGGGACGGTTTGGTAGAGTTGGGGTCGCGCTAATGAGCTGCCACCACTTGCCTTTACACTCATTGGTTTTGAATATCTCCCATTAACAAAATTGCGATCGCCTTAAAACGAGGGAAAAG
>JAYKHU010000066.1:0-8779 GCA_035285105.1 Synechocystis sp. | reverse complement strand
CCCCCCAGGTGTACAACGGTGTTAGTTGTATGGTGCGGGAATATAATCCGGCGTTTTTGCGTCTGGCCAACTATGCCTTGGTGAAATTGGCTGAGGGGTATTATTTTGGCGATCCCGAGGATGTGGCCCTGGTTAACAAGTGGATCGGCCCGGAAGGGGTCGTACAGGTAAAACCCGAAAATATCAAGAGCTTTTTCCGGTATATTTCCATTACCCACGAGCAAATTCCCGAAAATTTGAATGCTCCGGCTCAATCTAAGCTTTAATATGGGACTTTTCCCCATTGCTCTATTCTTCGTCTTTTAATTCCGAACAGTCGCTATGAATTCCACACAACTCGGTTGGACCGCCTTTCTCGTGGCGATCGCCAGTTTAACCCCCCCGCCGGCCACTGCGGTCAGTCCTAGCCCCCAAATTCCTTCCCAAAATTCCCAGCCCACAGGAATTGAAGGTCGCATTGCCCGCATCCAAGCCACCTTACAAACCACCGCTGATACGCTACCCAGCAATGACGCTGTAACTGATTCCCAAGATCTTGCCCTGGGATGGGCGAATGGTCGCGGTGGCCGGGGAAGTTTTGTCAATAGTCGTCGGGGCGGCTGGGGAGATGGCCGGGGAGGCCGCGGTTTTGTCAATGTCAACCCCTGGCGCAATGGTTGGCGGGATGGGGGCGGTTTTTACAATCGTCGTTGGCCTGATGGGGGCAGTTTTATTAACCGTTGGTAATTATGCTAGGCTCGACTCCTACTATGTTGGCTGGTGACGCCATTTTTACCCCCTATGAATATTAATAATCGATCAAGCTGGATGGGCTTTATGGTGGCGTTAACAGCAATTAACATCGCGGCACCCACGGCGATCGCCAAAATAGCGAATACTCCCTTAGAAACCCGTTTAGCTAACCTCAATGCAGCGCTACAACAACGGGCGAGTCAATTACCCGGTCACGAACAACCCAGTCCCGACCAGGGGGCGATCGCCGGATTTGCCAATGGGGGTCGCGGTGGTTTCGGCAATGCCAGACGGGGCGGTGGGTTTGCCAATGGTGGCGGTGGTAGTTTCGGTAATACTCGACGGGGCGGCTGGGCCGATGGTCGTGGAGGAGGCAGTTTTGTCAATATTAATAATCCTTGGCGCAACGGTTGGGGAGATGGCGGTGGTTTTGTCAATCGTTGGTAAGGCAACGGCAATGTTTTTGAGGGAACTGTGATGCAAACTTTAAGTACCCCAATCCGGGAATCATCCCAAACCGAAACGCCCAATTGGGAGGGATTTGGGCCGACTAACCTGATCGTCATCCAGCCCACGTCCTACTGCAACTTGGATTGCGATTACTGCTATTTACCGGATCGCCACATAAAAAGTCGCATGGCATTGGATTTAATTGATCCGATCATGGAGCGGATTTTTAGCAGTCCCTTCACCCAAATCCCCTTTACCCTCTGTTGGCACGCGGGGGAGCCGTTTGCGGCGGGGTTAGATTTCTACCGCCAAGCTTTTGCCAAAATTGAACAGGCCAGTCAACACTACAACGCCCAAAAACTGACCTTTGATCATTCCTTTCAAACCAACGGTATTTTAATTAACCAAGCCTGGTGTGATTTGTTTAAACAATACCCGGTCCATGTAGGGGTGAGTTTAGATGGCCCGGCTTTCCTCCACGATGCCCACCGTAAAACCCGTACCGGTCGGGGCAGTCATGCTTCGACGATGCGGGGCATTGAATGGTTACAAAAAAACGAGATTTGCCATAACATCATTGCCGTTTTAACGGAGGAATCCCTGGATTATCCCGATGAAATTTTTCAATTCTTCTGTGATCACGGGCTGTATGATGTGGGTTTCAACATGGAGGAAACAGAAGGCATTAACACCACCTCATCCTTAGATAAGCAAGGCACCTTGGAAAGATATCGCCAATTTTTGCAACGGTTTTGGCAACTGTCCAGCCAGAGTGACCCCGAATTTCGGGTGCGGGAGTTTGAATGTGTCTGTAGCCTGATTTACACCGGCGATCGCCTAGAACATACGGATATGAACCTGCCCTTTGCCATTATCAGCATTGACCACCAGGGCAACTTTTCTACCTTTGACCCGGAATTACTGGCCATTAAAACCCCCCAATATGGGGACTTTATTTTTGGCAATGTGCTAAACGATAGTTTTGAGTCAGTTTGTCAGACGGAGAAATTTCAACGCATTTATCAGGATATGAATCGTGGGGTAGATATGTGCCGTCAGAGTTGTGACTATTTTGGCCTTTGTGGTGGTGGGGCCGGCAGTAATAAATTCTGGGAAAATGGCAGCTTTGCCTCGACGGAAACCCAAGCCTGTCGTTTTCGCATTCAAGAAGTGGCGGAGGTGGTGATTGGAGCATTGGAAAGTTCCCTGGGACTGAGTTGATCCCTAGGTTAGAATTCTTGCTGAGTAACCGGCGACAGCTTTTCCCTTGGAAGATGGGAAACCAGCAAGGATAATAGATCCAACCATCAATCATGACCTGACGGTGGCGATCGCCGCTACGCTAGGGGCTTTGTGAAATCTGTGAAATGTTATTGGAGGGCGGTTAAGCATGGCAACGTTTCGGGCAGAACCCTTTCTGTGGATCCATTTGGCGGGGATTGTGGTGGTGCCGGCGGCATTACTGCTGATGGCTTGCGGCCTGGCGGTGGGGACTCCCTTCACCCCCTACGGTTTAGAACTCATTCTCCTAGTGGCGATCGCCTGGTTGCCCATGATGGCGATGCAGTGGTTTCGTCCCTTTGAAATTTTTAGTGTATTGATCCTTGCCATTCGTCCAGGGAGCTTAACGACCTCCCAACGGCAAATCCTCACCTTGTTTAAACAAGCCAAACAACGGTGGGTGACTTTATTCAGTGGTTTCCTGAGTTTGGCATTACTTTGGTTCGTTTACCTGTACTCTCCCCTTGTCTATGATTTGGTGGACGATTTGCCCCCCCTACGACTTTTGGGGTTAACAATTGCGGCGATCGCCTATTTACTTGTCAACCTATTTTTACAGGTTCCATTGAGCGTGTTGGGGGTTCTCTTTACCCCCCAATCCACCTATGAATTAAGTGTCCCTATTGACCCAGACTCTATCCCCCAATCCTTCACGGTTCCGGGAATTAAAGTCAGACAAATTCCCCTAATCCCAACACTGGAAAGCACCTCCGGGTAAGCAGGAAAATTTACGGTTGAAAGGGTCAAGGGGGCGAAAGTCCCTATTTTATTGGCATTATTCTAATTCCTATAATAGTAATTATCGGAAGTAGAGGATTCTCAAGGGCACAAGCTAATTCAAGTAAACTGTTTGCAAGATTTTATGAAACGGCTAGAAATAAAGTCATTTTCTTGCAGTAAATCCTCAGCTGATTGGCTAATCAAAAACGGGCTTGAACCCAGAGATTTGCCAGAGAATTTCTAGCTTAAAGGGCAAAATAATAAGCCCTTAAATAGGAGTCATTTCGCCAACATCAAGCTCAGAAAAAGACAGCAACTCCCAACCGATTACTCTGACAACTCAATCCTGTTAAAAACGTTGGCGACATGGCATCACCCGTCACAGCTTCCCCCAGATCTCCTCGTTAAAACTTCGGCAATTTTGGGGGACTCAAAACCCCTTAATAGGCTACCTCCCCCAAAATTTGGGGCTAGCGGGGATCAATTATCGCCATATTTTCTTGACCCTTGATCACTTTTTTTTGAATAGAACGCTACATAGCTATATATCTATAAAAATATTTTAAAATTTTATTGTGTTTAATGTAAAAAATCAGTTTAAAATCATAAGTTTTTACTAACTATTATTTAATTTAACGAAAGTTTATTTCAACTAAATATATCCAATCAGAAAAAGACAACAATGTACATAACATTGTTTTTTGTCTATAAAATCAGAATAATGAGCTTAAAGGTCAAAATAAAATAGTTTTTCGTTTATTCAAGCTCCCAAAGAGAAAGTAAAATAAAAATTGTATTTGTTTAAGAACTGCTTGCTGTCATTTAAAGTAATTTTTATTTACGCTAGTTTTTATGTTTGATTTTTAAGGAAAGCTAAGATTTTGCTAAAGATATTTATTTTTTTAAAAATTATTACAAAAAATTTATAAATAAAATTCCGAAATAAAAGAAAAACATGAAACTATAATTGCATGGTGTCGAGGGTTAAATTAGTTGGCATAAAAAATCCCCCTATTCAGCAACAGGGGGAGAGAAGATTCAAAGTATGGCCGGCGAGGTTAACGGGGGGTAGGCAAACAGGTTAGTAGTCCCCGATCGCCATCTAATTCGGCCCAAGCACCCACGGGCAGCACCGCATTGGCGCCATCATGGCCAAACGGTAACTCCGCCACCAGAGGGACATTGAAATCCTGAAGGCGATCGCGCAGAACTTCTTCCACCGACCAACTGGGAAATCCTGGGGGAGCATCACAACCACTGAAACGACCCAAGGCAATCCCCGCCACCCGCTCTAACGCCCCGCCCAGTCGCCATTGGGTCAACATCCGATCAATGCGGTAGGGGGCTTCCCCCACATCCTCGATCGCCAAAATCACCTGGTCAAAATTGGGTTGCCACGGTGTTCCCAATAAGTGAGTTGCCACTGTCAGATTCGCCACAATTAAACGACCCTGGACTTTGCCCCCGCCCCACCCAATACCAGACAAGGGGTCTAAGGGTTTTCCGGTTAAATAATTGTGTAAACGGTTTAGGCTCCAGTCGGGTTCATCGGCCAAAGTGGTTAACACCGGGCCATGTAAACTTTCAACACCAGCTTTAGCTAAACTCCACAAAATTCCAGTGACATCGGAAAATCCCAACAACCATTTGGGATCCCCCTCAGGCCAATCCCACTCTTCTAATAACCGCGCACTACCATAGCCGCCCCGACTACATAAAATGCCACGACAGTCCCGATCTAACCACGCTTGCCGTAAACTCGTTCGTCGTTCTTGATCTGTCCCCGCTAAGTAGCCATTTTGGTGTTGATAATGGTCACTAAAAGTAATCTCATACCCCCACGATCGCCAGATTTCAATACCACGGTCAAAATCCTGCCGTTCCCGTAAACTACCGCTGGTGGAAACCACCATGAGGCGATCGCCCAGTTGGAGGGGTTGAGGTTTCTGAAACTGGAGGGGGAGATTAAACATGGCAACTCATGGCGCTGTGAATTCGATACCCAATCGGGCGACTATTGCGGTTACATTATCAGGGATGCATCTCGCATTTCCATTGAAAATCTCAAAACCACGCTGAGGGGGGATGTCCCGTGAATATTGGCTTTAAACAAGTTTTACCGTGTTGTTTGGCAACCTTCGCCCTAATCTCAGGGACTCAAACGGCGATCGCCAAAGAAACCTGCACACCGCTCAAATTAGTGGGGGGAGAAGGCAGCAGCGTCACCAAAACCGTTTCCCAACCGACCATTCCCAGTCCCTTACCTGGTATCGATATCACTAAGGATAATTGGAATACGGACTGGGCCGTCCCCACCCTCACCAAGTTCGACTACTTCAAGGCAACGGTCACGTCTGAGGGGGGCACCTTTAACATTGCTTTCTATGTGAAATATAATGATCAAACCGCCCAAAAATTTTTCGATCAGAAAGGGGTACAAATTACAGCCAATAAACCCTTAGTGATTACAGCGACCCCCGGCCCCAAGGAAGAACCCTATCAAGTGAATCTGTTCAATGGCGGCTTAGATCGCATTGGCAACACCTACACCGCAACGGTTATGGGTTGCACAAAAAAATAAGGCGATCGCCTAGAAAGATACAACCTTGAATGACTGATCATTGTTATCTCATTAATCTTATGTGGAGTGAATCCCCATGAAACAAACTCGCTTTGAATCTGGCTTTTTACCCCGTTTTCTGGGAACCTGGGTGATCTCCGCCCTTTCCTTACTCGCCACTGCTTTTCTCATCCCAGGCATTAGTTTGGCAAGTCTAGGCGCAGCGGCGATCGGGGCGTTGGTTTTAGGGCTAATTAATGCCGTCGTTCGCCCCTTGATTCTGTTATTTACCCTACCGTTGACCATCTTAACCCTGGGGTTGTTTCTGTTTATCGTCAACGCCATTTCCTTTTCCCTGGTGGCTTATTTCACCCCCGGTTTCACTATTAATACGTTCTGGGATGCCATTTTTGGTTCCATCATTTTGTCTTTTGTTTCAGGGATTCTCAATCAATTAATTGGTTTAGATCGGGATTAGCATTAGGGATATTCCCCATTCTTTCTCATGCCAACTCTGGGAAAATTCTAGCGCCATTGATTTACGCAAATAACAACTGACAAATATAAACCGCCGAAAAAATACCCACAAGGTCAGCCAGTAAGCCAGCAAACAGAGCGTAGCGGATTTTCTTGACTCCGACGGAACCAAAATACACCGCTAGGACATAAAAGGTGGTTTCGGTGGAGCCAAACATGGTGGCCCCAGTTTTTGCGATTAAGGAATCTGGGCCATATTGTTCAACCAGATCGGCAAATAGGCCAAAGGAGCCACTACCGGATAAAGGACGCATCAAAGCCAACAGTAAGTTCTCTGGGGGAAAATTAATCAACTTTAAAATCGGTGCCAAGGTCGCCAACAACAGATCCAACATTCCCGATGCCCGAAACATGCCGATCGCCACTAACATGGCAACGAGAAAGGGAATAATCCGCACGGCGATCGTAAAACCTTCCTGGGCCCCATCCACAAAGACTTCGTAGACTTTCACCTTTTTGACTACTAGGCCATAGAAAGGAATGCCACACAGTAGCAACGGAATGACATATTTAGCGCCAGTATTAAAAATATCTGCAACGGATTCCAACATTGAATTTTTTTCCGAATTTTAGGCTGAGTAAGTGTGAGATGCGTTTCAATTAATTCCGTTAAATTTCATCCATTTCCTGGGGCGGTGTCGGCAACGCAAAGCGCTTCATTTTAGCCAACAGCTTGGCGGCGGTAATGCCAGTAATGGTCGATAAACTGGTGGCTAAAATTGTTGATAAAAATACCTGACTCGATGCGGTTCCCATCAGACCCACCACCGTAGCCGGCAAAATCAATTGCACACTAGAGGTATTAATAGCCAAAAACATACACATGGCATCGGTGGCCGTGTCTTTGTCGGGGTTAATCTCCTGGAGTTCCTGCATCGCCTTTAGCCCCAACGGCGTTGCCGCATTACCCAGTCCCAAAATATTGGCGGACATATTCAACACAATCGAGCCGATCGCCGGATGATCCGGGGGCACATCAGGAAAAAGTCTCAGGGTAATCGGTTTCACTCCCTGGGCGATCAAATTCACCAATCCTGACGCCTCGGCAATTTTCATCATGCCCAACCACAACGCCATGATGCCAATTAAACCAATGGATAATTCCACCGCCGTTTCCGCACTGGCGATCGCCGCCTCCGTCACCGCATCAATTTTGCCCGATATGGACCCTGCTGCCACCGACAGTAAAATAATGGCAAACCAAATATAATTGAGCATCGCCCCTCGAATTGCGTTTTTGCTAACGACGAACTAGCCAATCCCTTTGTTTCAGACGCGTTAGGGTTTTCGGCGATCGCATCACAATCAATCACCCCCCTGGTGGGAATCGTCCTAAACTATTGATATCCTCATCAGGAGCAACAAGTCCTATGGAGCTTATTTTTAACTCAACCAAGCAGTTTGAGACAGGTCTAGAGCAGGTTCCGCCTCAAGATCGAGGGAAAATCATTGAGAAGATCAACCAACTAGCCCACCTGTTTATCCACAATCCGATTCTTTTTTTTCAACAAGTTAGCCAATGTTGCGCCATTCAGGGTGATGATCTTGAATCATCTTTATACATCGTCCAGTTGTTAGAAAATGAGCGCATTGTATTTACCGTTGATGAGGATCCTATTTTTGAGCAAGTGATTGTGACTCTATTCGCTTTAACCTCCCCTGAACAACTAGAACAAGATTTGGCAGATATTCAAGGATCCCTTTATCAAAATCCAATTTATGGACAAGCCAAGGAGGTTTTATTGAGTGGCGCAGTTTAAGAAACTGGTGGATGAATACGGAATCATTTATCAGGCCTACCACAGTCTCCCCAACGACCAATTAAAGCTTGAGTTTTTGCAAGCATTGGCTGAATTAGCCAACGAAGAATGCCATCGCACCCGAACCTTTCCAAAAACGCGCTTACATCGAGTTGTAGGGATTAAGCAGAAAATTTATCGGGCGGATGTCAATAAAATTTCAGGGTGGAGAATTCATCTCCAATATATCGACGGAGAGTTGCATCTCAAGGATTTAATTCCCGGGAGCCAGCACGATAACACTCAGCAGATCATCAAGTCAAAAAAAGGACGCTACGAATAATGAGGACTCCCACTATCGACCCCAAGCCTCCTAATCTCCGATTTTCGTCCCAGGGCTGTCATTGAAACGCTCCCGCCCAAATTGATTGACATCTCCCAACCAAGAAATTACTATATAACCAATAAGTTAAATAAAGCTTATGTTATTCCGGCAACTGTTTGATCCTGAAACCTCAACCTACACCTATTTGATCGCCGATCCCGTTACCAAAGACGCTGCGTTGGTGGATTCAGTGCTGGAGCAGGTGGAGCGAGATGAAAAATTATTGACAGAATTGGGGTTAACCCTGCGTTTTTGCCTCGAAACCCATGTCCATGCTGACCATATTACGGGGGCGGGACGATTGCGGGAAATAACAGGCTGTCAAGGGTTAGTCCCCCAATTTGCAGACGTCGCCTGCGCCGATCGCCATCTCAA
>JAYKHU010000065.1:0-7643 GCA_035285105.1 Synechocystis sp. | reverse complement strand
CGCACGGGAATGCCCCGCTGCATATCCACCCCCAACGAGGTGCCCATAATCGCTTGCTCAATGTCATGGACGGCGATCGCATTGCCGCCCAATAGGGCGTGGACATAGCCTTCACGGATGAGATGGGACAGGTGCTGAGCGCCCCCGGTGTGGATCACCACTGGCCCCGCTGTGACCACAATTTTGCCCGCTTGATCCCGGATTTTACGCATTTCCCAGGCGATTTGTTCTACTAACAATTCCACCCGACGCTCACTGGAGACCCCGGCGGCCATAAAGGCAAACTCTTTATTTTCCTTACGACTACCGCTTTCGTGGGACTCAACTTTTTTGACGGTGCGAATGCCCTCAACCCCCACCATGACGCGATCGCCGACCTGTAAGTCCCGTAACAACGCACAACGGGCCGAGGGGGGATCTTGAGTTACCACAATGGCCGCATCCATCCGTTGATTTTCCACCAAGACCCATTCACAATTCACCCGCACCTCCGTGGGATAAATGGTGCTGACATAGAAATCATCAGGGGCCACCCCGGCTTGGGTCACCACATCCGTATTGATGTCACAGAGTTCCTGGGGCGGCGGCACGGCTCCCAGATCAATCAACTCCGTCATGATCTCTTCCATCAGTTCGTGGGAGGGGGCCGAAACCCGCACTTTTGCAGTGGAAATGCTGTTGCGCTCCACCCCTAAATTGAAATCTAAGACCCGGAAGCTACCGCTATTTTCGACCACCAAATCCAGGGCCCGATTGAGAATGCCCGCGTCTAATAAATGACCTTCCAGGTGAATTAAGCGACTTTCAATGGATACGGTGGCGTGGACATCTTCGACAATGGGTTCTGTGACCCGTAACGTTAAACATTTAGCCGCCCCCCCAGCCTTTAAAAACTCCGTTAAGGGGGTTTCTTTCACTGTAAATCCGGCGGCGTTTAAGCGATCTTTTAAGGACTGGCTGACCAGATTCATAATAATAATCTGATTCACATTGACCGCGTTACAGGCGAAGTTAACAGCGTCGCGTTCTTCCACAACAATGCGTTTTTCGGGGGGGATCCGCATTTCAATGACCCGATTAGAGTAGGCATCAAAGGCGGGGGGATAATACAGCAAATAGCCACCGCTGAGGGGACAAAAGCAGGTATCCAGGTGGTAAAAACGCTCGTCAATCAAGCGCAGAGACACGACTTCGGTATCTAACCATTTGGCAATGTAGGGATGGGAATCGAGTTCTGACCGGAAACCATATCCCGCCCATAACCAACGACCTTCCCGGTCAAAGAGGGCATCCCCGGCCCCTTCAAAGGGCAGATCTTTCGGTAATTCGTAAACGGTAAAGCCATTGGCCTCGAACCAGGCTTTGAAATAGGGTTCTTCCCCCTGGCGTTCTTTGTGGTAGAAGCGACTCAGTACCACATTATCCCCCAGTACCAAGCCCGCATTGGCGGTAAAGACCATATCAGGCCAGCCCTGGGCGGGGTCAACCAAATCCACAATGGCGCAGTCCTTAATCACATGGTGTAATTTTTGCCACTGTTCGACGGCCCGTTCCTGGGAAGATTTGTGGATGTTACCCTCCATCCAAGGATTAATGACGTAGTCTACGTCGTAGTGGTCAGGGGGACACATTAAAATACGAATATCGTCAGCCATGATAACAGTTCGATTAGAAGGATTAAGAACGAGATAGGGGAACGCGTTGACGTCAAAGACTAGGGGAACTCTGACGTAAATAACCAGCCTTTGATCATATCATGGTCAATTCGGTGTTTTGGGTGGGAAGATACTTGCCATCGGGTAATTTTGATGGGGGAGAATTCACCTTGCAAAAATTGCCTAATTTTATGAGTTTTTTTCATAGACAGTACTCCCTTTGCCGCTGCCCCCTAAGATAGAACAGCAAGTTGATTGAGAGGACATCGGGTTTCCCTATGGATTGGCAACTGTTTAGTCTCAGTTTTATTACGGTTTTCTTGGCGGAAATTGGGGACAAAAGCCAGCTAGCGGCGATCGCCTTGGGGGGCAGTGCGAAGTCACCGAAGGCGGTGTTTTTCGGGTCAATTACGGCGTTAATCTTGGCAAGCTTTTTAGGGGTTCTAGCGGGGGGCAGTCTCGCCCAGTTGTTACCGACTAAGTTAATGAAGGCGATCGCCGCCCTGGGGTTTGCGGTGATGGCGTTGCGGTTACTGTGGCCGGAAGCGGATAAGTAAGTCGGCACTGAAAATTTGAGGCTATGGCTGGGACACCGTTCAGGCAGCGTTTCATTCAGCCTCACTCAATTTGATGAATAATGGCGAACACCGAGGTATAACCATGCAAGAAGGTTTGCTTGCCGACTTGACCAATTTCACCGTTACAAAAGAAGCCCCCCAAGGGCACCGTGGGGAAAAAGTGGCGGAACAGCCCACTGTCAAAATTAGCGACTTGGTATAGGTTTTCTCCCCGTCCTAAACAGGAAAAAATCAAGGCCCCGATCGCCGATGTAACGGGTTCTGGGAAATCCCCCCCGGGTTGTTGGGGGGAAACGTAGCGTTGCAACAATAGCCGGAGATCGTCCGCTGAGGTTTCAGCATCCCGTAAATGAAACTGAAAACGCTGCCCCGGTCGTACCTGATCGCCAATGGCGATCGCCCCCTGACGGGGATCCACCCCCAACAGGTTACGAATCAAAAAATCCCCCGGTTGGAGGGTCAGTTTAAATTCATCACTGGCAATGCCGACGAAGAGGGAGGATTGGGCCAGCACTTGATCTTCTTCACTGAGGGTGGGAATTAACGCCCGCAGCAAATTCAAGGGGGCATCCTCCGTGGGTTGCCCCGTGTTGGGATCATTACCTTGGATGGCAGTGATAATATTGCGTTCCCCCTGGCTGACATGGAACGGTTCCCCAATGGGGCGACAGCCCTGGGCCACAATGCTGCCCACGCGGATGTTGCCACTCAGGGCCACGCCGATGGAGCCTTCCCCGTAACGCCCGCCGGGGTAGAACGACGATCTCAGGAAGAGGGGGCCAGCCATCGCGCCATTATCCACACTGGCTAGACCGCCCACTTTAGTCGCGTGGGGATAGGCAAAATCCAACCCGGCCAATAAATCCGTCATGCCGTCGGCCATGGGGTCAGACAAAATAATGAAATCTGGCTGGGTTTGGGGATCAACGCCGACACACTCCACCCAGGTTTGGGGGGACGCATCCAAGTCCGGTAAGTCCCCCGCATCCAGATAAAAAGGCGTAATGGTCACCCCCGGTAAGCGGGCGATCGTTAAACTGAGGGCCACTTCCCGTTCTACTTCCTTGACCTGGTCTGGGTTAGGCATGCCAATAATGCCCCCCCCAATGCAGCCAATCAGGTTAGGCACGGTTAACTTCTCTGCCAACAACGGCATTAACCGGGCCGCATCACTGGCAAAACTCGACGACAAAAAAATAATCGCCAAATCCCCTGGCCCCGCTAATTGGCTCTGTACTTTGGCGATCGCCTCATCGACAGCCGCCTCTAAGGACGGTCGTGTGGAGAGCGCATTAACCCATTGCATAGACTGAGATTCTGACATTGGAGATGGTGTGGAGATAGGAATAACATCAAGCTAACAAACGCCCGGGAAGGGCATTCAATTCTCTAACCCTGTTTTCTGTCCGGTAATGCTTAACCCCAGGGGTTAGCGAAACGGTGGCGAATACAGTAAGCCGCCCTGGGTCCACAGATTATTTAACCCCCGTTCTAACCCTAAGGGTTCCCCCACATTGCGCTGATAAATTTCCCCATAATTCCCCACTTGGGCGATCGCCTGGGCAGCAAAATCCTGGGGTAAGCCCATATCTTCCCCTAACTTATCCTCTACCCCCAGGAAACGACGGACATCCGGATTATCACTGGTTTTAAAGGTCTCAACATTGCCGGATGTAATGCCAAACTCCTCCGCTTGAATGAGGGCAAAGGCCACCCACTTGACGGTATTGAACCAAGCGGGATCCCCTTCGGCAACGGCGGGGGCGAGGGGTTCCTTGGATAGGGTTACTGCTAACACCTGATGGTCTTGGGGATTGGGGAAAATCGATCGCCGGGCCACTAATTGAGACCGATCCGACGTGACCGCTTCACACCGTCCCTGTTGATAGGCGTTATACAAAGAATCCACATCATCGGACACCACCGGTTGATAGGACTTCACCCCTGCTTTGGCCATTTGATCCGCTAAATTCTTTTCGGTGGTGGTTCCCGCTAAAACGCACACCGCTTTCCCTTCCAGATCGTTCAAATCGGTAATACCGCTACTGTTGGTCGCCATAATGCCTTGGCCGTCGTAGAACAGAATGGGCGCAAACTGCATTTTTACCGCCGTATCTCGGTTTAACGTCCAGGTGGTATTGCGACTGAGTAAGTCCACCTCGCCGGTTTGTACCGCCGTAAAGCGTTCTTGGCTGCTGAGTTTCCGGAAATCCACTTTCTCCGCATCCCCCAATACCGCTGCGGCCACTGCTCGGCAAAAATCCGCATCTAAACCAGAATAATCCCCCGCTTCATTGACAAAGCTGAAACCCGGCACTTCACCATTGACCCCACACACCACTTTCCCTTTGGCTTTGATGGCGGCGAGGCGTCCACTGGGTTGGGTATTGGCATCCAAGGCATTATCGGTGGAATTCGACGTTCCGCCACAGGCCGAGAGCACCGCTGCGAGTAGCAATCCCCCCATCAAGGTAGGTGACCATTTCATCGTTTAAGCACTCCATCTGTTCAGGTATCAGAGGGTATCTTATCAAACTCCCGCCTTTAGGCAGTTATGGCGGCTTTTGACCTAGTAAATCTGGTTTTGACCCAGCCAAGGGGCCACGGGCGCTGTTGAAAGGTAGACCCACCGCGCAACCATAACAATTCCGTAACATCTTATTCCTTTCCTGGGTCTAGCCAGGGTATTTATGGGAATGAAATCAGTTTTTCTGCGTTCCTCAGCTATGACTTATCAGATTCGACCCATTACTGCTGCCGATCGCCCGTTAGTGACCCAGTGGGCCCAGGCGGAGGGCTTCTGTCCGGGAATCGGTGATGTGGGCATTTATTGCGATACTGATCGGGGGGGCGTCTGGATTGGCGAATGGGACGGGGAACCGGTGGGCTGTATCGCGGGCATTCGCTACGACCAGCATTATGGATTTATCGGCTTGTTTTTAGTCAAAACGGAATTTCGGGGACGGGGCTTTGGGGTGGCCCTCTGGCAACAGGCGATCACCCATTTGCAGGATTTGACCTGTGTGGGGTTAGAAGCCGCGTTGCAACGGGTGGAAGATTACCAAAAATGGGGCTTTGAACCGGCCTACTACACCCGTCGGTATCAATTGCCCCCGGCCGATCGCCGTTGTTGTGTGCGTCCCTTGATGGCGCCGGATTTACCCCCAGGCTACCAACTCATTGCCGGTAGTGACCTAACGGAAGCCACCATTCAGGCCTACGATGCCCGCCACGAAGCGACCCCCCGTCCCTTGTTTCTCCATGAATGGCTACGGCGCCCCGAGGGCAAAGTTATGGTCATTTTGGATACCCAGGGGGAATGCTGTGGCTATGGTCGCATTCGTCCCTGTTTACTCCCCGACGACACCGCCAAGGGATGGCGTCTAGGCCCGGTGATGGCGGATAGTACCTTACTGGCCGGTGCGCTGTTGGATACCCTATTGAGCGCTCGCCAGGGGATGGTACTCATTGATGTGCCGGAGGTGAATAAGGACGCGATTTACTTGTTAGAAGAACGGGGCTTTGAATTAGGCTTACTCAATCTACGAATGTATAAAGGCACGCCTCCCCATTTGCCGTTAGAGGATGTATATGGCTTAGCCTGTTTAGAATTAGGCTAAAGGCGGAAGATACACTAGGAGAACAATTAAAAATAGAGGTTAGTTCCCTTGAATAAAATTGACCAAGTCAAACAACTTGTTAAGGAAATTAATCGGTTACATCGTGATTTTTCCAAGGATTATTTTGAAACGGGTCGGGTCAAAAAAATCAACCTTTCTAGAACCATCAAGCATGTACCTGTTGCTCATATCTACAAATATCGCCTGATCTTGCACGAGAGCGTCAACGATTACCTCATGACCGCAGATATCGACATCAAATATTTTTACCGAGTCAAAACCCGCGAAAGTATCGACGACAAAATTGAACGGTTTTCCACTAGAGACGATCAATACCCCGTCAATAACTGGCTCAATGATATTTTTGGCGCCCGCATTATTTTAACCACTGCAGAAATAGCCACTGTTATGGATTTGCTTGATGACTGGCAAGATGAACTCAATCTAAAAAGCTGGTACTTACGGGATAAAGAAGGCTATAAAGGCTTGCATATTTACTTTAAAAATAGAAGCAACTTTTACTTCCCTTGGGAACTACAAATTTGGGATGTAGAGGACATCCAACGCAATATTAAAAACCACGAAAAATTCAAACGAAACTTTATTTAAACATCATGCCGCCATAGCTGATGTCAGCATTGTAGGTAGATTAACCCGCCAAAGCGATGTTAATGGCATTACTGATCGCCAGATGTTAAATCTGAATGACCAAGTCGCTTTCTGCTTGGAAGCCAGTAACCCCATCGTTAATTAGGAAATTAGGAGGTAACGACCGGCCATTTCAATAGATAAGCAAAACTAAACACAGTCACCAAAAACGTGCCAAAAGTCTTAACTGATCCGAATCCAGCCAATTACACTGATCATTAACCCCTAGCCCCCAATCCCCATGCCCAAATGGTTCAACACCGCCGGCCCCTGCCAAGCCGACATTCACTACATGCTCTCCCCTACGGCGCGAATTCCCGAATTAATGCCGTTGATTCAACAACGCAATTATTTTGTTATCCATGCCCCCCGGCAAGTGGGCAAAACCACCGCCATGATCGCCCTCGCGCAGGAATTAACCGCTAGTGGCGACTATACCGCCGTGATGCTCTCCGTTGAAGTGGGTGCTGCTTTTCCGAATGATCCCATTGCCGCAGAAAAAACCATCTTAGAAGAATGGCGACAGTCTATTCCCTTCTACCTAGCCCCAGAATTATGCCCATCTGCCGATAGCTTCGAGGTCAGTGGCGATCGGGTCGGCCCTTTCCTCAGTCTTTGGGCTAAACAATCTCCCCGTCCCTTGGTTGTTTTTCTCGATGAAATTGACGCGTTACAAGACGAAAGCCTCATCGCGGTTTTACGACAATTACGCTCCGGCTATCCCCGACGACCTCAAAATTTTCCCCATTCCTTGGGGTTGATTGGGATGCGGGACGTGCGGGACTACAAAGTGAAATCGGGGGGCAGCGATCGCCTAAATACGGCTAGTCCTTTCAATATCAAAGTGGCGTCCCTCACCATGGGTAATTTTAGTTTTGAAGATGTGAGGGACTTATACCAACAACATACCGACGCCACCGGACAAATTTTTACCCCCGAAGCCGTGACCCATGCTTTTTATTTAACCGATGGGCAACCTTGGTTAGTTAATGCGTTAGCCAGGGAAGCGACCCAGTATTTAGTCAAAGACCCGGCTGAACCCATTACCATGGCAGTGATTGAACAGGCTAAAGAAATCCTCATTCAACGCCAAGATACTCATTTAGATAGTTTGGCGGAACGGTTACGGGAAGATCGAGTGA